>NZ_BAOS01000011.1 GCF_002443295.1 Candidatus Scalindua japonica
GCGTGTAGTCGTGGTGTCTATCATATTTTTTGGCACTGATTTTGACTGTCTCTGAGACAGTCATAATAATGTGTTAAATTTATCTGTTTGAACTCTGTATATTTTCTACCCTTTTGCTTCTCACTATTGCTGGCAATTTTAGTGTAACACTGTGTGGCCTTTGTAAAACAGGACTTTCGCCCTATTGCAATAAATCTTTATTCGGCCTTCGCCTCTTTTTTTTTATCTCCGACCACCAGACGTATTTTGTAAAAATTAGGGTTGTAATTTGATGAATAAATATATATACTGATTATTATAAATATGATAGAATTTATTCTTTTCGGCAATAGCATACACCAAATAGCCTGTATTTAAGCTATTGTAGCAGTACGGACAGTTGTCTATTGCTATTATTTACAGTATTTATTAATCATAATTGGGCCCTAATGAAAGAATGCCTTGACCTTGTAGAATATTTTAAAAACCCTCCTTCACAACGACAGAAACAGTACGATGCCATACGTGCTATTGTCCTTGAAAAGCAATCAGTTGAAATGGTTGCAAAAAAATATCATTACAAACGCAGCACGATCTACGCTTTGCTAAGAGATGCAAAAGCGAGAAAAATAGAACTTTTTCCGGTTGTGCAAAAAGGACCACAGCACAAACGAACTCCCTCTGACGTGCAGAAAAAAATCATTGCCTATAGAAAACAAAGGCTTTCAACCCCTGATATTCAATTCCGTTTAACACAAGATGGCATTGATTTGTCAGTAAGCACAGTAGAGCGTATTTTAAAACAAGCCGGCTTTGGCAAGTTAAAGCGTAGAACGAACAAGGAGCTCGGAAAGACTCGTGATGGAAAGATCATAGCGGAACGCACGCAAGAGTTAAATTTTACTGAGCTTGAGAAATTCCATGTTGACTGTCCCAGTGTGGGGGTATTCTTTTTTATCCCCTATATTTTAGAATCCGGCATACTGGATTTAATAAAAGAGTGTAAACTACCCGAATCAAGCGATATTGGAGCAACTCAAGCCTGTTTATCAATGTTACTTCTCAAATTAATAGGCGGCAAACGGCTCAGCCATATTGGCTCTTATGATAAAGAACCGGGGTTAGGGGTTTTTGCCGGGTTAAACATCCTCCCGAAACCTACGTATATGTGTACCTACTCTTGTCGTTGTTCTGAACAACAGTTAATGGACTTACAACAAAAAGTCGTATCGCTTTTTCATAAAAAGTATCCTGCCTTTTATGGAAACGGGTTCATTAATCTGGATTTTCACTCAATCCCACATCATGGAGATGAATCAGAAATGGAAAAGGTTTGGTGCGGAGCGAAAGGCAAAACGATGAAAGGGGCTAATACAATTTTTGCTTCTGATGGTATTAGCAATGCCATTGTGTATACGAGGGCAGATGTATTACGCAGGGAAGAGGCCAATGAGATTAATAAATTTGTAGAGTACTGGAAAAGCATAAAAGAGAATGTTGCGGAAACACTGGTTTTCGATTGTAAATTTACAACATATAGGATACTCGATGATCTGACACAGAGGAAGGTGAAGTTTGTAACCCTGCGGAAACGTTATGCCAGATTGATAAAAGAAACCAGGGAGTTGCCCAGAGGGGTTTGGAAAAAGATTTACGTGCCTATTCCAAAGCGAAAATATAAAAGAGTATCAGTTTATGAGAGCCAGCTCAGGTTAAAGGATTGCAAAAGCTCATTTCGTCAAATAATAGTAAAAGATCATGGCCGCAGCGAGCCTACTTTTATTGTGACAAACAATACGGAATTGCCCCTTCAAAGTATTTTGGAGGTGTATGCGAAACGTTGGAGGATAGAAAACAAGCTTGCAGAGTTAGTGGCGTTTTTCAATCTTAACGCCCTCTCTTCACCACTGATGATTCGGATACATTTTGATATTTTATGGTCAATGATAGCAGATACATTCTATCACAGGTTAGCAAATGATTTACGAAGATTTGAAAATAATCTTGCACCTACAATCTTTAAGAAATTTATTGATGTGCCCGGCAGGGTAGTCTATGATGGCAATAAGTTTTTGATCAAAATAAGAAAAAGAAGTCACACTCCTGTGCTGCTTGGGGTAGAAAAATTACAATCGCCTTTTCACGTGCCATGGCTTAATGGAAAAACTATAGAAATTATTTGGACTGCTTGATTAGGGGAATATTGTGATTATTTCAGAGCCTGTGAAAATCGGTGTTAAAAGCTCCTAACATTTACTTTTATATTTGTTCTACAAATTAGTGAAACTATAAGTCTGCCCAGTCTATTGCTAATTAGTTTTATACGTGTTTCTTCAAAAATACTTGATAATATATTTATTAACGAAAAGAGTAAATATTTATCATTATATTGATTACTTATAAGTTACGTATATGGCTATATTACGCTTCAAGAACGGTTATGTGCGTGATAAGAAAGTTCATATGTTTACCTCCCTGTAAAACAAACTTTATTTAAAACAACTTATCCACCTCATCCTATGTGGTATAGTCTTTATGCTGTATGAATTGAATGAATTTGAATAATAAACCTATATATTGTTGAAATCAAGATAAAAAGAAGTATGATATCTCAGACTAACTGCCTAATGTCGCTTGATATGAGTAGGAAAATATAGATTTTCCATAAACGTGGATAACTCAAAAAATAGTTACTTCACCCACACCCCATCATGGTGAAGTTGATGCAACTATAACTCGTACAAATTGATACAAGATGAGCCAGTTCAAATATAATTAATTTTAAGCTTCTTTTTGTAAATGCTCAATCTGTACTAAATATTCGTAAGTAATTCTAGTGAAGTCGTTATATTCCAGTTTAGACGGTATCGGCAAACGTTTCTCCTTACAGGTTTCTTCTAGCCTCTTGATAAATTTAGAATATAAATCCCAAATATACAGCCCACTAGGTAAAGTATCTTTTACATAAAAAAAACCGTTGAACCAATTTCTTATTTTTATCATAGCTTCTTTTGCCTTATTTTGATGAGATTGTATATCATGATTTTCCAAATCAGAAATATATTTCTTGTATAGTGTCGGTCGAGTCTTGTTTTCCCCATTTACGATAAAACATTCTTTTTTTTCTTCCCAAATTCTTTAGCACCTAAGAAAATACCTAATTCTAAAGGCATATTGAACCTTGGGAGTGCTTTATGAGAATGTGGCCTAAATTTTGAAATATCATGAATGGCTAATCCACACTCACTGATAATATCATATATTTTTCTCATCCTTGTTATGCCAAAATCAGTGGATTCCAGCGTGCATCTTGGTTTAAACCCACAGTATATTGTTGTAAATATTATTGAATGAAATATTTTTGTGAATTGACTGTCAAATGGACAATTTATGAAAACATTAAACCTGTATTCGTTACTCTGTCTAGAAGTGCTCATTTGCCCTCGGAAGGATATTTTTTTATTAATGCATTTATTATTTTTGTACCCACTCCAGTTGGTTTGTGCTTTGGCTTTTTAATTACCCATTTTCTAATCAATTGTTTTTTGGCATCTGATACCTCTTTTCCAACACCAGTTGATTTGAATTTGGTAGCTTTCCTATTTTTTGGTTGTTTCCTCATTTAAATTAAGTTGCAACTATGGTAAAATGTTGCTTTTAAGTTATAATTAACAAAGTAACAATATGCTACTTGGCGTGTTCAGCTATAGTCTAACACGTATAATGCTACATATCAAAATACTTTTTATTGACAACCTAGCGTGTTTGTTTTGCAATCTTTGTCATTATCAATATTTCTTAAATTAATGCAAACAAATTTAGACAAATAAACATATGAGTGTTGGACATTCACTCACAGTATTTTCAGACTTACCACCTAATTACGCTTAATATTTCTATGTACTTTAGAGGAATGAAAACAAACTTGGCTTATGCAAAATTTTCGACGTTTTTGAGATGGACTTACATTGTGCATGTGGGATTTAGATGTTTCCGTTCCACCATTATTACCACCTTCTCCATAACATGATCAAACTTTCACATGTTACTACCTCCTTATAAATGCAACTTATGCAAAATGGTTTTCTCTTGTTATGTAATGGTAATTTTTAGGTGTCCAAAATAGTCATTATTTTCAACAATTACCAATTTATCCAACAGCACTTAAACCTTGTCAAATTAACCAGTTATTTGCAATACATGGACTTAGCAAAAACCTTATTAGAGAGCTCATAACCCGGAAGTCGTAGGTTCTAATTCAGTTCCAGCTACTCTCTACTTTATTAAGCCATTAATAATAAAAGGCTGAGTAAATGTCGAAGCGAGGATTCAAACCCCTTTAGGGTATAATAAAAAAGGGGCATAGCAATTTGCTCACCATACCCCTTGAAATTTTGGTCACAAAATGGTCACACTTTTCAGGATTTCACTGCCTACCACTTGCCGTAAGTCCTTGTTTGATAATATGGGCGATACTGGACTCGAACCAGTGACCCCTTGCTTGTCGAGCAAGTGCTCTAGCCAACTGAGCTAATCGCCCAAAATTTTCTTTCTAAATCTCCTGCCGGCAGCAGATTTTAGATTTTTTTGTGATTTTAATCTTAGCAAAGACTGAGATAGTGTCAAGCAAATTCAAAAGTGTTTAAGCTTCTGTTGTTTATATTAACACTATTGAACCGTCTGCGCTAGAAGGCGCGTCTGAGGCTGGCGAAGGGAATTGCCGGGCAGGCACAAAATAGACATCTATAATTATAATGGAAAAATATTATTATAAAGAAAATGTTTAGATTACCGATAAGTAAGATATCTGAGAAATTTGCCAAGGCAATATGGCAAGCACACATTGCTTTTTATCATTATCACCTTTAAAGAATAAGGACACAAGAAATGGATATTGATCAGGAAGAGTACGTACAACTTTTTAAGTCTATTAAAAATGGGATTGAACTTCTGGAAGCAAACGATCCGGATAACGAAAACATTGATGAACTGAAACTCATACTATCTGATAATGTTTCAAAGGACGGTAAAATCTACAACAGATCTTCTTTAATGAATAAAAACTTTCATCTTTTCTACTCAAATTATAAGGATTGTATGCATAAATACGAAACAGGCCACTTGTACAATTAGTCTTTAAATGATGAATTTTATTACCTAACTGTCTCTAACTGCAAAACCAGCAGAGACTGATCCCCGCGAAGATTGTCCTCGTGTTCACCCGAATCAATTCTCTGGCCAGTCAAACGCACATTCAGGCAGGAACGAAAAAACGGGAAAACATGCGGGAATGACATACTTACACTGATGTAAATTGATATGCGCTTTTATCAATCAGAATTAAACTTTGTGCTTTCAGGATTCCACATTATATGTACTCATAATAAAAACACAACCCAGATTAGAACTTTGGATTTCCTTTCCGAGTAACTTGATGCTCTTTGTACTCTCTGTTTCCTCTATCGTCACTATGTCTCGGTGGATTCATTATATCAATTAAATTCGCATATTTTCCTCCTGCGACTCTTACCTTCTGCTTTAAAACTGTTTTGTCAAGCTGCAGCCTTTTTATCTCATCAACATCCAATTGTAAAGCCTGATAGTATCCATTCATATATGCTATCACAAGTTCCTTGCGTTTAGAAGGTGATAATTGTGAGTATGTGTAGTTTATACACAAGGAAAAAAGAATTATTACCATAAAAATGATGATAATTAACTGTCTTTTTGAACGCACTTCAACTCCTTCAATTAAAATATAAAACACGGTTTGACATGTATCTGTAACCTGTCTAATGCCTAATTCATTAATATTATTCTATTTCAGTCTTAAACGAATAGGCAATTTCCTTAATGCGAGTAAAATGTAATTCTTGATATTTCTCATCATCAAGTTCCCTGCATACCGACTGAAGCTCTTGTATCTGTTTTCTCCAACTCTCTTTTACATTAATAATATCAACAAACAGTTGCTTGAATTCATCCTTGTTTCTCAGTCGACTTACCTGACTCCTCAAGTCCCCCTGTGCCATCTCATCCAGAAGCCGTCGCATGCGGTAAACTGCTCCAGCCATTCTTTGAGAAATAATTAAACTGAAGAAAAAAGTAAAAACTATTGTGACCACCAGGCAAATCGACATTACCGGCCATAAAAGGTCTAAAAGAGAAGATGTTTTTACAACTTTGCCATCTGGAAGACTATCTAAAAAATCAAATGGAATTGGCTGTACAGCAGAAATCTGCAAATCTCCATATTGATAATAGACAAGAACAAGAAAAGAGAGAGAACCAATAACTATGGACGCTGCCAAGATTGCAAATTTACTTATCAAACGATATTGAAATCGACTATCTACAATATATTGCCGTCTTTTGTAACTTCCCTTACCCATTTATCCTTCCACTTTAAAGTTATTAGACCATATAATTGTTAAACCGGAAAAAGCAACTGATATGCTCTGATGCTTGCCGATAGAAAAATTTCTTAATAAACAGAATATTACAACATGTTGCAATTATGTGTAAAATATAAGCAACTTCAGTACCGTAGTACCAGCGACTCCAACACAAAATTTTGCATACTTGTTGTATCAATCTAAGACAACTGCAGTTAGGATATTCTGAAGAACCGATATAATTTATTTTTAGTTTTATCCGTGCCATATTTTAAATCTGGTATCACAACCTAATGCGAAAAAAGTGTTTAATTATAAAACAGAAAAAATGATATCCTGAATGATTTTCTTATTAACTACCTGTATTCAGGAAGAGACACAGATATCAGATAAGCTCGTCCCCGTACCCACCCGGATGAATCAGTTTGCCAGCCTGACAATCATTCTGGCAGGGGCGGGAAAACGAAGAGGAATTCGGGTATGACAAAAGCAGTTTATGCAAAATCTTAACCTGACACTACTGAAGAATTATGAAATTCACTTTCTTGATTGGATTTTATATATAAGAAGGCAGGCTGCTTTTGTTTATGAAACAGGGGTAATGGTCCAAGTGGTAGTTATAGTAGAAGAGAAGAGTATCAATACCTGTTCTGGTACGCCTGACATGGTGAAACAGACAAACCGGAACTGATGATTCGTACTTCTGCCAGACAGTTAGACTGTCGGACATACAAAATAGCAGTAGTTCCACTTGGGCCATATGGAATGAAAACTAAAGGTGTATTGTAATTGTTTCGTGATATTGCTTAAACTTCAATACATTTCAAAAAAGTAGAACTTTATCATCCTGCTGTTCGACAGTTCTACTGTCGAACAGCAGAGTGTTACCCACTACTAAGTCATATTATTTATATGCAGTCAAGAAGCTTCTTCTAATCGCTTTTCCAAAGCGTCTATCTCATCTTTAAGCCCCTGAGGCAATCTATCACCGAATTTTGCAAGGTGCTCCCTTATTAAAGGCACCTGCTTTTTCCACTCTTCCGGATCTACTTTTAACAGTTCATCTAAATCACTGCCTGAGATATCCAGACCGTCAAGATCCAGTGCGTCCCTGGTTGGGACCCATCCAATAGGTGTTTTTTCGGCCTTTCCTTCGCCGCAGACTCTTTCAATTACCCATTTCAAGGCACGGCTGTTTTCTCCATACCCCGGCCACAGGAACTTACCGTCTTTTCCCTTACGGAACCAGTTTACGTAGAAAATCTTTGGCAAATTATCCGGATCAGTCTTTTTCCCCATTTCCAACCAATGTTTAAAATAATCTCCCATGTGATAACCGCAGAATGGCAGCATTGCAAATGGATCGTATCGCAGCTCTCCAACTTTACCGGCAGCAGCGGCAGTTTTTTCAGATGAGGCTATAGAGCCAAGGAAGGTCCCATGCTGCCAGCTGAATGATTGATGTATCAGAGGCACAACACTCGGCCTTCTCCCACCAAACAAAAACGCTGAGATTGGAACTCCTTTTGGGTCTTCCCAGGCAGGATCAATTACAGGATTTTGACATGCATGTGCCGTGAAGCGCGCGTTTGGATGTGCCGCAGTAGTACCTGACTCAGGCGTCCATTCATTACCCTTCCAGTCTGTTAATTTAGCAGGCGGCTCATCTGTCATCTCCTCCCACCACACATCGCCATCTTCCGTATAAGCCACATTGGTAAATATGCTGTTTTCCTTCATTGTAAGCATGCAGTTTGGATTAGTTTTCATTGATGTTCCCGGAGCAACCCCGAAATAGCCGGCTTCCGGATTTATTGCGTATAGACGACCATCTTCACCAAATTTCATCCATGCGATATCGTCGCCTACACACTCTACTTTCCAACCGGGAATAGTCGCATTCAGCATCGCCAGATTTGTCTTTCCGCATGCACTCGGAAATGCTGCTGTAATATATTTTTTCTCTCCACCGGGAGGTGTAATGCCTAGTATAAGCATGTGTTCCGCAAGCCAACCTTCCTCCCTGGCCATCGAAGAAGCGATACGTAAAGCAAAGCATTTCTTTCCTAATAACGCGTTTCCACCATAGCCAGACCCGTATGACCAGATAGTTCTTGTTTCAGGGAAGTGAGTAATATACTTGTTATCGGCATTACATGGCCATGGAACATCCTTTTGGCCTTCTTCCAATGGGCTACCGACAGAGTGAAGGCATGGGATAAAAACGCCATCTTCACCTAAAACATCTAATACCGCTTTCCCCATACGTGTCATAATTTTTAAATTATTTGCAACATATGGAGAATCTGTAAGTTCTATACCAATATGGGCGATTTTTGAACCTAATGGCCCCATACTGAAAGGAACAACATACATAGTACGCCCCTTCATGCAACCGGTATAAAGCGCAGTCATTTCTGCCCTCATCTCATCCGGATCACACCAATTATTGTTTGGGCCGGCATCTTCCTTGTTTTTTGTACAGACAAAAGTCCTGTCCTCTACACGGGCAACATCTGCAGGATCTGAAATTGCCCAATAACTGTTTGGCCTTTTTTCATCATTTAATCTAACATATGTACCGCTCTTAACGAGCATATCTGCCATTTCATCATACTCTTCCTTGCTGCCATCACACCAGACAACCTTATCAGGTTGACACATCCTTGCCATCTCGTCTACCCATTCCAGAAGTTTTTTATTATTAGTTAGCGGGGTTGTGCTGCCCATAGCGTCTCCTGTCTACATTATAATAATAAGATTAGTTAATAATTTTTATGATATAAGATTTTGAAAACCAATTGGGTATTGTAAAACAAATCACCATTAAATTCCAACCATTTTTTCTGTTTTAAAATCATACTTTCCTGGTGCAAATCATTTGAAATATTATATAATCAAAGTTGAAAGTGCTTAGTTGGTTTTTCCACCTGAATCGAATAAGCCTGCCAAGTTACACGCTGAATATGAATTCCTTATACAATAAAAATCTTTTATTGAATCAAGTAAAATGAAAAATGTGTGTGTGTATTGTGGATCAAGGCCTGGAAGAAAGAGTGACTACTCACTGGCAGCCAGACAGCTGGCACGTACCTTGGCAAGCAGAAATATCGGGCTGGTTTATGGTGGGGCCAGCGTTGGAATAATGGGCGAATTAGCTAATGCCATCCTTGAAGAAGGCGGAAACGTAATCGGCGTGATACCAAAGGGACTATTTAAGAGGGAAGTTGCGCATGCCGGCCTTACTGAATTACGGGAAGTTGGTTCTATGCATGAACGAAAATCATTGATGGCGGACCTGTCTGATGGTTTTATCGCTTTGCCCGGAGGGTTCGGTACGATTGAAGAGATCTTTGAAATTATTACATGGTCACAGTTGGGGATGCACAGGAAGCCTTGCGGCCTGCTCAATGTATGCCACTATTATGATAACTTAATTCGTTTCCTTGATCATGCTGTTACAGAGCAGTTCATAAAAGCTAAGCATCATTCCACAATATTAATAGATGAGCGCCCGGATGTTTTGTTGGATAAATTCGAAGCATACAAAGCGCCTGAAACCGCGCAATGGATTGATAGAAAAACAATTTAAGCTGCTATCACCACAATAACAATCCTCTGACTCCTCGTCCGAGCCGGTACGGAGTGTAAAAGCGTATCAATCTTAGATTTTCTCATGTATACTTGTGTAAAACACTATGAAGATATATTTACTTACTTTTCTTATACTCTTTGTCACAATTATTGTGATATTAAAATTAATCACATCACCAACACCAGTAACTACTACTCAGAATCCACCTGGTTTTAAGAATTATAACACAGAAATCTCAACACATCGAAATCGAGACAAAGCATATTATGAGCAAAGTACAAATTCAATAATAGACGACAGAAAATTAATAGCTTTTGCAAAAGCATTTGTTGCGGTACAATCATACATGAATAAAGCTGGTAGTAAGGCAAGTTATAAAGAAACGAGCAAGATTGTTCAAAGCTACGGTTTAAACGTGGAAGATTATACAAAGATAGCATCAAAAATGAATGAGAGTTCAGATTTCCAAAACAGAGTTCAGAAAATGATTAATGACTCAAACTAGCCTGACATCTATTTCAATTCTGATGTTTCCCTTTTTTTACCGACAGGAAGGTGTCATCTTCAGGTATTCTAAACCTGGCTGCCTGACCAACTATGCGATTCTAATTACTGGCAACTATACCTCACTGAAAGGTCTAAAATGAAAACGAAATATATCAAATATACATTAATAATACTTATTTTTATATTTTCAATAAACAAAACAAGCTACGGAATTGGAAAAATTGTAAACTACTTTCTGGACGACCCGAATGCCTGGAATGATACAATGCGGGTTACGAGCAGCACACCAACAAAGATTGTAGTGAAAGATGGTACGGATGGATTGGTTTTTAAACTTACAGATTTGACCGTAGGTGATGTTGTTGCGCTAGTCTTTCTGGAAACAAAAAAAGTAGCAATATTTAACAGCAAGAACATTTGTGATGCCAGTGACAAACTGATACACGGTAAAAACAAAATTGTGTCTGTTATTACAAAGAACTACGGTAATCGCAAAAAATTCTACTATCAATTTTTATTGCAAAAGACAATTAATGCAGTAACCATTGATATATACAACAATGGAGAAGCAGTTCTTGAAAGTAGATACGATGGCACTAAACCGGTTGGAAACATGTCGGAACTGTCCGGCATCAAACTGTTAGAGATTGATGTCCGTTAACGATTTATAAAACACATCTGCTAAAATAACAATACTTAACCTTATCAATTATAATCTGAAGTGGATCCCCATTTATATAAGACAAATAAAATATAAATATTTAAAAATATTGTTGGAATTATACGAGTTTTAGCGTTAACATATCCATGTTCAAGTAAGTTGTTTTCCAAATGACACTTGCTTTCAGGATAACAACTGCATGTAATTGTATATTTCTACATTATTATTTTTGAATCTGAATAGTTGGATTGTTTCACTGACAATCTACTTTTTCTGTCCCGTTATAATTCTTGATAAAAATAGAATAATAGTTTATATCGCTCTATTAATCACATGAACAACAAAGAAAAAGTATCTTCTGAAAACAGAAACTCTGTAAGAATTCCAGACTCCTTCATAATCAAATACAATGTAATTACCCAGAAGGAGTATGATAAGAAAGCCCCTCTTTATATCAGCCGTCGTACATTAAACAGGTCAACAGCCAGGAGAAATGAAGTAGAAAAATTTGATTTTGACTGGTCTCATATAGAGGATGAAGTAGATTTCGACCCGGTACTGGTCAAAATACTGTTTTATCTGGATCAGAAGATTGACAAAGTTATTGCTAATCAGGATAAAATACTCAAAAAATTTGATAAAGTAGAGGAGGTACAAGATGAATCTTCGGCAGGAGAATGTATTGATATAAGCGGATCAGGTGTCAGCATGCTCGTTTCAGAAGAGTTAAATCCACATGCTTTATTAGAGTTGATCATTGACCCTCCTATTAATCCTCCTAAACAGATTATACTCTTAGGAAAACTCACAAGGATATGCCAATCAAATGATAATGAGAACAAGAGCTTTGAATCGTCGGTAACATTTACTGCTATTAATGAAGATGATAGAGAGGATCTGATAAAATACATCTTCCAGAGACAGCGTGAATTGATTTCATCCAGAAAGAGAAGTGGTAATCTTTCTCCTGATACTTAACAAGTATCGGATAGACAGATCAACACTTTGACCGCCTTTTCATTAACCAGTCAGAAAAAATCTCCTTAAAGCATTCTTATATGTTTTTCTTCCCATTTTCTGTACTGAAATGCCATGTATAGCCATTAACATTTCCATTACAGACAAATAATGTATCCACTGTTAACGTAATTTTGGCAGGAATTGGTCGTGAACTACGCCAGGATAACCGTTAGAAAATATAATCTACATATTTATTACGAGGTAACAAACAACGGAAAAATATAAAAACACGAAAAAGATTGACGTTGTCCACACATTTGTATTTTTCATCTTGCGTCTTTCATCTTATTTTAATATCATTTACGTCGTTTACAACTGTAACACCCTGCGTGTAAGGAACATTGCAGGAACATTCTTAGCAAATATCCAACCTCCATTTATAAATTTTTTTATTACATTTACGCGATGAGCTCTATTTCAAATATTATTAAAATGTCGCAAAGCATAATGTACTGCCGATTTGCTCAAGATGCTGTGGATTGCATTATCACCCATTCTATCGCTCCGGCAAAAGCTTAAAAGAAACAGCAAATTAAAATACTATGAAATGGTATAAAATATTTACACCTGAGTTAAAGGAACTTATTGAAAGCAAAAACCTGAAAGGATTAAGCCTTTTATTAAGGGAGATACATCCTGCGGATATAGCAGAGATAATACGGGAACTGGAACCAGCTGAAAGGGTTATAACATTACGTGTTCTTGATAAGACAAAGATGGCTGATGTTTTTTCCCTGTTGGACCCTGAAGAGGAAGAAGAGCTGCTCGGATTCTTTACTGAAAGTCGGGCAAAAACGATCTTGCTTGAGATGAGTCCTGATGACAGGACGCAACTCCTTGACGAACTTCCCGCTTCAATGGTAAACAAGCTTCTCAAACTCTTTCCAATAGAAGAGAGAGAGGAGACAAATATCTTGCTCAATTATCCACCTGAATCGGCAGGAAGGATAATGACTACGGAATATGTAGATTTGGGAACGCAAATCACTGTTTCAGAAGCATTAGAACATATAAGAAGGACAGGCCCTGATAGAGAAACAATTTATACGTGCTATGCAATAAATGAACACAGGGTGTTGTGTGGTGTTGTGTCACTTAAAGATATAATTCTGGCAAAACCTGATCAGAAAATCAGCCAAATAATGAGTGAAAAAATTTATAAGGTCAATACAACCGATGACCAGGAAGAAGCGGCCAAAGCAATCCAGAAATATGACTTTCTATCTCTTCCGGTTGTGGATAGTGAAAATCGACTTGTTGGTATTATTACGGTTGATGATGTTCTTGATATAGTAGAGGATGAAGCCACAGAAGATTTTCATAAGATGGCTGCTATACAAATGCCCGAAGAGAGATATTTTCGCGCAGGATATTTTAAGCAACTGTCAGGAAGAGTTGGCTGGCTATTTGTCCTTGTCCTGGCATCTACTATCTCAGGAAAGGTATTACAAAAATATTCGTTGGCCCTCAGCTCAATAATATCGCTCGCATATTTTATACCCATGCTGATGGGAGCAGGCGGCAATATCGGCTCTCAATCATCTACGCTCGTAATAAGAGCCCTGGCTACTGGAGAATTAGCATTAAGACAATGGTGGAAGGTACTCGTGAGAGAGACTTGTGCCGGTTTTGTAATTGGTTCAGTTCTTGGGACTACTGCATTTTTTATAGCAATAATCTTACTCCATAACACATTGCTGGGAGTTACAGTAGGGATATCAGTAGCCACTGTAGTTACTGTAGGAAATCTCGCAGGAGCCGCCACACCACTCATTTTCAGCTACTTTAAGCTTGATCCTGCAATTGTATCAGCACCCCTTATAACCACAATTATAGACGTAACCGGAATAATTATTTACTTTGAAATTGCGAGAAGGATATTAAGCATATAAATAAAGAACTCTTAAATATACGACCGGACACTACTGATAAATGACAATCTTTTTTACTTGGTTACGTTAATGGACATAAACTTTTTTAATTCGTCCATAATACTGGATTTAAGATTTTCAATGAACGCCTGTCCTGTTTCTCCATTTGATAAGGCACTTTGTACACCTTCTGCTGACGATATATTATTTAACGCTTCAATAAAATCCTCTGCTCCTGCGGGCGTCACACCTTGAACAGGCGTATCAGTTGATTGCGACAGTGCATTCGTAATGCCGGATAGATCTATACCAGTAAGCAGGTTTTTTATTTCCTCTATTTTTTGATTATTTTCATGAGACGTAACATTAGCCAGACCAAAGGTGTTTTGTTCTGAATATTTACGTTTATTCAGTCTCGCATGTACATTGTTTTTCGAAGCATTTCTCATACTTTTTGAAACCGATTCTGCCGAGTTAAAATGGCCGCGATGTTCATTATCAACAGGTCCAGAAGGTCCAGTAGGTAGACTTTGTTCCGTCTCTACCAGGTGAAGAGCGCCACCACTATCACCTTGATTATAAAAGAACCCGTAATTTCTGTTTTTAAGTATCTTTGCTATACCCATCTGAAGTGGAATGTCTCGAAACTCTATTGTTATCTTCTCCTTACCTCCATCGAAAACCCAACCCTTTACACCACTTATCCTCACAACCTCTTGCATAATATCCTCAATGGAAACATCGTTTGCCCGTACGCTTAAAAGATTTTTATCAAAGCAAACTAGTAAATCATCAGCTTTGTCTGAATACGCTCTCTCATTTTCAGAGTTAACAGCAACGTTGTTTAAATCCTCTGAAATCGCTTTGGTTGTGTAGCAAAGAATGGTTATAACAACAACACTTATTATTCTCGCGTACATAACGATAGCTCCTTAAAAACATTTATATAAGATGAATTAATCATGAAGTATAATTTATATTTATTGTAATACACAAAATACACAAAATAAATGTACATATCAAAATATATCAACAGTTTCATATCAGAAAACGGACGGTCACGGAGTAATCATAGTATCCACACAGAATTCCTGTCCAGTTACCGGGTCAACAAACCTCGAACCTAATGTGATGCCGGGAGGTAACAAACCAAGAAAAAAGATGGGAAATGTAGCATTAAACGAAGGCGGCAGTTTAATAGCCCCGCCTGAACCCAGATTTATAACAGGAATCTTTGTACCCGCAATTTCGGCCCAGAATTTCCACTCTACAGGCAGATTTTCAGGATAATCATTGCTTATATGAAAACTGAAAGAACCATTAGTTTGAGGAATAAAATCGCCGGTAATATCACTAAACGACCAAGCGCCAAAGTTACCGGTATAGTCGTTTCCAGGGAAAAAATTCAGGGTATGAGAACCCTGCATTAGCAGCTCAAAAGTACCATCACTGCCAAAATCAATAGAAGCGGTAACTACATTTGCCGTACTGACATCAAGCCTCAAGGTTACCTCTGTGATACCAGCACTCCCCAGCACTGAATTAGTAATATTTGAACTGCTGATATTGCTTTCCAAGCCGTTTAATTTAGAATCGAAAATTGCAATAATATTGCCGGATGGCATCTTTTCCATGCCAAGAACTACTGATTCTGCAGAAGATGCATTGTCAGGTAATGGTATTTCGAGTATCTGTATACCAAAACCGGTATTCACATTCATTCCATTTGTAAGTTTGAATTTACCCTCTACTCTACCTCCTGTAGCAGGCTTGATAAATGGCGTGGCAGTCTCGTTAGTTGCCCCAATCATGCGAGAGCCAGAACCATTGACATTCCATGCATCGTTACTACTAAGGTTCAGAAGACCACCGTTTTCTGCCGTTGGAGAAAACGAAGAATGAACACCGTAAGTCCCAGGACCACCTGGGCCACTGGGAGGCTCCAGGCCATCATCAAATTCATCATTAAGAGTATTTGGAGTACCTAATGTACCACCCACCTGTGTAAACCTGTCAATGTCATAATAGAAATGTGTACCACCATATGAAACATGACTACAAACAGCTATTACTGCAAAAAAAAGGCAGAATAAAAAAAGTAACGATCTCATAGTATTTTTCTCCTTCTTAATACTCAGATATAATTTTACAGAAGAATTCTCTACTACATTAATGAATTTAGATTATTACAAAAGTTTTATGCCTTGTGATATCAGATACATTGGATATAAATGTCACAAAATACTCTTTTATCATATATAAGATAAGTGTGATTGCTCCCAATCTATGCCTCATTTTAATCGGTTTCTATCTTAATTCAACCAAAATTTTCCCATTTCCACTCTAAAATATATATGATTTACAAATCAGTTCGGTAGAGACAATACAACTGCCCAGTCGTACCATTTCAAATCCAAAACGTCATCAGGTTTATCATCTATGATTATAAACCATGCCCATATGCCGGCTGGCAATGGAAAGGTGAATAAATTTGTATCCGACAAGTTTATCAATGGAATATCGATTCCTGATAAAATCCTAAATGTTCCATATGGCGACATTACACCTAGCCACAATTCCACCGGCAGACCAAGACTGTCTCCGGCATCAATAGATAAGGAATAGGTAACATTATCGTTAGGACTAACAGAGACCAAGTCATCATTTCCATTAACTTTAATTTTAACACTGGGCGGTATTTGACCTGTTTGATACCAGAGGATTGCCATATCATTCTGTAACGAAGGCTGGTTAAATGAATATTGCTGCGCAAACTGCTGGTCCCGTTGCATACCTATTGTCGCTGAACTTCCATTATTATAATTAGCATTTCCAAAGTCTACATCAAGGTATTGCATCAGGATGTTTTCTGAATTTTCATAGAAAACAATCTCAAAAGTAGCAGCTCCAACTCTGTTATAATGAGGAACCTGATTATACTGGACGATAAGCTGCCTGTTGGGTGCCGTACCACGAACTTCCCAGAAAACCATATTACTCCCGGATGGGTTTAAGTCATCCCAGAACAACGCAATAAAAGGAACAGATGTGTTACTGTATGGAAGTGTGCTATTAGAGTATTGATTGCCAAAAGAATTATTGTCAAAGTATATCTGTCCGTTAGAACCAATTGAAATATTGTTATAGATTGCCTGACTATTGATACCCGTACCATAAAAGGCTATTGGAAAAGGTATCTGAAAATGGGCAAAATCGTCATCACCTAATGGAACAGGTGTTCCTGTACCGCTTATATCTATCCAGTTAAAAACAACCGTATCATCATAATGGTAACCATCAAAGGACATTACATCTCCATTTATTAATAACTGATAGTTGTTTGTGTTATGCACAGCATCAATAGTAACCGTCAGAGCAGTTACTGAACTCGGCACCCAGGTTCCTGTATATACACCATCATTGGCTGTTACATCAGGGGCCACCCCATTATCTAAAAGGTTAATCTGCCCTCCTGTACTGCCAAATGTGGCTGTCACCGCAGCACCTTTCAATAGAGCGCATGCAACCAATTTTGTCTTAACTATGACATCTTCTCCAACAGTCACTTCAAATCCGTTTTGTAAAGAGGAAGTCAACTGTGGATTACCCGCATCACAGTTAATAGCATTATTTATATTTAACCGCCCATCTGTTAGCGTTTTTCCGGTAAGATTCTGCAGAACATCTACTGTAGATAGAATGGTTTCTTTTACGTCAAGGTAGCTGTATGAAGGGTTTTGTGCCCAAACTAATGCGCACGCACCACCAACGTGTGGAGCGGACATAGATGTGCCGCTGAATGTAGAATAGGTGTTTCCAGGAGTGGTGCTTAAAATAGAACTCCCCGGCGCCGCCAGGTCAACACTGGTTGCTCCATAACTTGAAAAACTTGAAAGCCTGTCATTTCTGTCTGTTGATGCCACCGCTATGATATTAGGTAGATCATAGCCTGAAGGATAAGACGGGGTAGTATCATTATCATTTGAGGCATTGCCTGCCGAAGCGCAGAAGAGTATTCCCGCGTCGCCTGCAGCCTCTATAGCATCATGAAGACCCTGACTGAAACCTCCGCCACCCCAACTGTTATTCGACAGTTTTACGTCAATACCATTATTCTTAAGCCATATGAGATATTCAAGACACTCTATTGCATCTGATGTCGAACCTATGCCGAATGAGTTCAGAAACTTACACCCAATGATTTTAATATCCCAATTCACACCAGCGACACCGATACCGTTATTACCTTTGGCTCCTATGGTGCCTGCAACGTGAGTACCATGATTGCTGTTATCCATTGAATCACCGGTACCGAGAATGGAATTAATCCCGTGAATATCGTCAATATATCCGTTGCCGTCATCATCAATTCCATTTCCGGGTGTTTCACCCGGATTAATCCACATATTTCCAACCAGATCTTCATGGTTGTAGTCAACACCGGTATCTATAACCGCCACTATAACGCTATTACTCCCTGTTTCAGAATTCCATGCTTCAGGAGCGTCAATATCTGCATTTGGTGAACCTCCGCTTTGACCTATATTATTTAGCCCCCACAGATCAGGAAATCGTGGATCGTTCGGAATAGCATCTGCATGAACAATATAGTCAGGCTCTGCATACTCTACCATACCGGATTGATTCAATTGGTCACAAATTTCTTTAACACTTTTTTGTTTATCGACTAATTCAAGCACACAGACACCGGTACAATTAAATGTTTTTAAGATATTTATTCCGGCGTTTTCTATGACACCACCTGCAGATATACCAGCAACCTCACCCTTGAATTTTACTATTATACGGTCCGGATTAAAGTCTATACAACTCTCAGACTTATGAGAAGACGTGCTGTCCGACAAGTCTGCAAAGGATACATTAAGGAGTAAACAGATAAAAAAGAGTGTCGCCGCAATGAACACATTTCTTTTATAAATGGTATTAAGTAGAGTAAGCATAAACCTGGCCCTCCCCTGAGAAAAAAGATGATAATATAAGAATACAGATGTCTATCATTTTGTGATTGTGCTTATTTATAATCTATTAATATCGGCAATTTACCGCTTATTTATTTACCCGCAGCGCCTTTTTCTTGACCAGGAAAAGTGTTCGTGCTGACCGTATGATCTACCTCAGCATACTTCACTATACCAGAATTGTTTAATTGTAGACATATTTCTTTGATAGTTTTTCGACTATCCGTAACTTCAAGAACACATATACCTGTATACTCAAACGTCTTAAGCTGTCTTACTCCCACATTTTCAAGAACCGCAGCTATGGAAGCATCAGCTACACCATCCTCGAACTTTACCATTATGCGCGGTAGATTTGTCTTCGCCCTTTCCTCAAGTTGAACTGAAGGGTCAACATCTGCAGAATCAACGCAGGATGTACTCAGAAATGATGGTAGTAGTAATATGGTGACAAAAAAGACAATTTCTTCTATTTTATATAGCTTATATACCATGAATGATCCAAAACTCCCATCGCATGTTGCAGTAAAAATCAATTTATTATAGCCAAACCAAAGCTGTTAGTACTCATGGTTTGCTCTTGTATTTAGTATTGCCAATATTACTATAGAACACTACCAAAACTTTTAGCAAATTAAAAATCGCTCAACTATTAATTTAAGTCTACAGACAAATTAATTTGAAGATTCCATATATATATGAGAAAAAAAGCGTTTTATGACACTTTTAACGCTATAACATCTTAACTAACTTAGGGTTAATCCATGTAAACAGTACTAATTATTGCCAATTTTGAAAAAATTAAATTCTAACTATGATTTTATTTGAAAATTATAATAACCTGGTATATGATACGCGATTTATATACCTTATTATATAAGATAAGATGTCTTCTTTCCATTTCTAATCGCCAATGGGTTCCCAAGTAATTGCAAAGATTTTTTGCATATTCTGTCAAATGGGTAACAAGCCTATTGTTTACTTTTTGGGTGATGAACCGGAGCCGCTCTATCAGAAATATCAGTCTTAGATTTTAAAAATCTGAGAGGAATGCTAAGCGAGGTTGGTTTCTTTCCAAGTTACAGGAAAAAATCTTTGCAAACCTCCTCTCCGGCTGTTAACCTCAATAAATTGTATTTTTTTATATTGTTTATTATTATAATCAATTATAATATTGATTCTTTGATGATAAATGTGCCTTTAATTATTTGGTCATTTTTTAGCATAGCTTATGGATAACAGTAAACTTATTAGAGATTTTGCGATACACAAAAACGTATCTACGATAGACGTTCCCTTAGAACTTGAATCAGGCGCGAGTAGCTTTTTTTTGATAACAAAAAGATGTTTAGATATTATTTTGAGCCTTTTAGGCTTAATAATTTGCTTGCCTCTCTTTCCAATCTTTGGTTTTATCATAAAGATTGGATCAAAAGGGCCTATATTGTTTCGGCAAAAAAGGTTGAGAATAAACGGTAAACCTTTTATTATATACAAGTTCAGGAGTATGGTAATCGACGCAGAGGAAACTAAATCTTCTCTTTACAGCAAAAATGAGGTAAAAGGCCCTATGTTTAAGATTAAAAAAGATCCACGCCTTACAAAATTCGGTAAAATTATAAGACCATTAAAACTGGATGAGCTTCCTCAATTTTGGAATGTACTGAAGGGGGAGTTGTCTTTTGTGGGCCCAAGGCCTCTGGCAGATGAAGAGATGAGATCTAATCCTGAATGGCGGGAAATGAGACTTAAAGTAAAACCCGGAATTACGGGAATGTGGCAGGTGGAAAACAATGACTATAGATCTTTTGATGAGTGGATACACTGGGATACCTACTATGTGACAAATCAGTCTCTCATACTTGATATAAAAATCCTTTTCAAAACAATTACTAGTTTGTCAAAATTGATTTTTGATAAAGATCATTGAGCAAATGTAACTCTTCATTCTTATTATGAATAATTTATATCATCAAGCCGGGTTGATAAGTTTTCGGTATTTTTCTCTCTTATTCATTGTGATCTTTGGAGGTTGCTCGTTTTCGAAGTACACGCCCAGCTCGGTTACTGAAACATATAACCAAAAAGATGAATACATACACGCTCATGTTGACCCGCAGTATGCCCTCGGTTCAGGAGATATCATAGATATAAATGTCTGGAGGGAAGATGACCTGAATCGAAGGATCTTAATAAATCAATCAGGAGAAATCTCATATCCTTTTGTGGGCAATATCCAGATAAATGGCATGAGCATGTTTCAACTCAAGGATATAATAACAGAAACGCTTTCTGAATATTTTATTAATCCGCAAGTTACCGTAAATATTGTCACTAGTCAAAGCAAAAAAATCTTTGTTTTAGGTGAAGTAAGACAACCGGGGATGTTTAATATGTTCGGCCCTACAACAGCTATAGAGGCAGTATCAATGGCTAGTGGCTTTACGAGAGATGCAAAGAAGAAAAACGTCCTTCTTGTCAGGGGTGGGCTAAACGACCCTGACCTCAAGTCTCTGAACCTCAAGGCAGCGTTAAAGAAAGGCGATATAACTCAGAATTTAGCGTTACAACCAGGTGATGTTCTTTATGTCCCAACAGTGGCTTTTGCCAGTACGGAACGTTTCTTTAACCGAATTAACAGTATTATCAGACCTATTATTAATATGGAATACGGATTAGCTATCTGGCCTCAGGTTGAGGACACATTAAACATTTCGGGGAGGGAGGGTAGCCGCTCAACAACACAGATCCAGCTTATCCCTTAGATTATCATATGATGCTGAAAAGTGGGTGACCCGCCATCACCAGCTCGGCAGGTATACAAAGAATTCATTGCATAATGACAATTATAGCCACAATTGCACTAAGGTCGTATTTTAATTGTAAACAGAAGAATTAAGTAGTACACTGAATGTGCTTATTCTTATTTTGTTATTATATTTCAACGGAGGTTATAATTATGAAGATAAAACAATTAGTAGTGTTCTTTTTTGCCCTATTCTCTGTTTCGCTTGCGATAGCTGGTGATGACACCAGGAAAGGCCCTTTCTTTCAAATGGATTCTAATAAGGATGAAGTTGTTACCAAAGATGAATTCATGGCCTTTCATTTAGCGGAGGCAGAGAAGCGAGGAAAGTTGTTTCATCAGGCAAAGAAACAAAAAGCATTAACGGAAGATAACTTTATGCGTATTTTTATGAAACAACAAGAGGTTAGAGGAAAAAATGTTTTTGATAGAGTGGATAAAGATTCTGATGGCACCTTAACTAAAGAAGAGGTGAAAATTGCCTGGAATCGCATTATTAATGATTACGCAAAGGAAAAAGGCCATAAATAGAAAGTATTTATCAAAACAACCTGACTTGACAGCCTGACAATAACAATGTCATTGAGGCAAGATATATCAAAAGATATATCAAAAAAATTATCGTTCCTAAGCGTATTTCTATATATAAGATAACACCTGCCCGTACAGGCAGGTAAAAAGTTGCTCTGTTACCGTTTTCTGAAATACATCGAATTGATATCGCCTGTAGCAAACGGATTAGATTATTACCGGTTAAGTTATAGTATAAGGATTAGTCGTTGCACAAGAAGGATTGCCCGTCTCAGCCAAAAACACGTAGTACTGGCAAATCAAATGTGGTTAGACTACTTCATTCAGGTGGTTAGGGTGGCAACCAAGTCACCCGGGAAAGAACGCCTACTTCCATTTTTCATATTCTTCACTATTGTATGTATCTGATAATTAAGATGTATGGTAGATCAACAGTAAGTTTGTTTTAATTCAAAATCCCATGGATGTAGAGAGTATCGTACAATATTAAATACTGGTATAAATTCATGAATATTTTAAATGTATGTTTATAGAATTTTTTTTAAGAGTGCCGTATTATAAAAGGCTAAGGAAAGACAATAATGGCAATGCGTAAAAAGACTGCCAGTCCAGGTTTTAAGATGTCAAGGCTGTTGACAGGATTGAGTAAGGTATTTATTGGTAAAATACTTTTTAAAAAATTCCATTTTATACCACATCGCCCTCCAATGTTGGTTGTAGAACTTACTAATAATTGTAATTTGCGTTGCATTATGTGTGAGTACCCATTGATGCAGAGAGATGGGATGAATATGGATACTCAACTTGCTAAAAAAGTGCTGAAAGAGTGTTCAGAATGGGGAATATCCAGGGTAGGGCTCTCCAGATTGGGAGAACCGTTATTGCATCCGGATATTTCTGAGATCATTAAATTTGCTAAAGAGAGTGGAATTCGTCACGTTTCCATGGTTTGCAATGCAATGTTACTTACGGAAGAAAAGGCCCAGAAAATAATCGATTCAGGCCTCGATTTGATTTTATTCTCTATTGATGCTGCCAGAAAAGAAACCTTTGAGAAGATCAGGAAAGGCGCTGATTACGACAAAGTAGTTACTAATATTGAGAGATTCATCAAGATGAGGAATGAGCTTTCTCAAGAAAAACCATGGATAGAAGTAAATATCTGTTTAATGAAAGAGAATGTTGACGAGTTACCTCTGATTATTGAAAAGTGGGGCCAGTTAGTGGAACGTGTTAAAATTTGCCCTGTTGTACCTCTGGAACATACCAACGATAACTTGATTGTTGATGCACCAACTTATAACGGGAAAAAAAAGGCTTGTGATTTTCTTTGGACGAGAATGGTGGTGCTTTCGAATGGAGATGTGACCGTATGTTGTGCAGATAAAGATGGTGATATGAGTGTTGGAAATGCACAAAAATCATCACTCAAGGAACTTTGGAATTCTGACAAGATACGTAGGATTCGCGAAATTCATTTTAGTAAAAAATTTGAGAAGTTGCCATTATGTAAGCAATGTTGTATGGTTGACGAAGATTGGTTTAATGCTGAAAAAGCGATCATAAACAAGTACGAAAAGGAGTGGAAACCGTTTGGTATTTTACCAAGTAGCTTCTTTTCATAATATTTTTGAGTTTTATTAAGCTAAGTGGTAATAAACGTTGCAATTAATATTTAAATAAACATATTGATAACAACTTCTTTTGGAGGGTTCTTTGAGAACGTCCTTAATCAAAGTCGTTTTATATGCCTTTGGCTGTACTTTTTGGTTCATAATAGTAGCATACGGACTATACAAAGGCTTGAAACTTTTTAGATTTTAAGCATAAATTGTGATTTTTGGCTTTTTTTGACTTGCCAATCTAAAATGTAACGTTGTAATGTGTTTTCATTGCCAACAATAAAATTATAGTAATTGAGTATGGATTATACTTCATCGAATCAAGAAAGACTGTTAAGTATTTTATACGTAGTTTTTCGACGTAAATGGTTTATTCTTTTTTTTTCTATTATCACCTTTCTGGGAATTATGGCAGGAACGTGGTTGGCTCCACACTATTACAAAGCAACAACGAAGGTATTTATCCATAATAATCCAAAGCAAGAAATAACTCTTTTTCCTGATATCGCAAAATATGCGGAGCGGGACAACAGGGCAAGTCTTTCACAAGATCTAGTCCAGCTTTTAATAAGTGATGATTTAGCAAGAGAGATAGTTACTCTCTTCGAAATTGATAAGATTTATTATAAGAAAAATTATGAGCCAGAGTCATTACGCGATATCGTCTGGTATTATATTCATAAAACAATAGATGTAATCAAGTACCCATATACATTCTTTAAGTCTCTATTAGTCTATTCTGGTCTATCAGAGCCTGAACCGGAAGAAGACTATTTTTTCTCTGCTTTGGGTTGGTTTACAGGTGATTGGTTAGATGTAAGTGCGGTGAGAGAAGCCAGGGTTGTCAATATTTCAATTTGGGGACCATCGCCTCGCCTTGCTTCAGATATTGCCAACAAGATGGCAGAACTTCTGGTTAAAAGAACCCTTGAAATTACACGCAGTCAGGCTTTGGAAGGTTATGACTTTACTGTCAGTCAGCTTAAAGGTACGGAAGAGCAGTACCTTGACAGCTTGGAATCCTTAAAGAGATTCAGAGAAGAGAATAATATAGTTTCAATTGATGAGCAGAAAAAAGTTACTATATTGAGTCTCAACAAATTTGAAAATGAAGCTGCTGAGCTTATTGCTGAGTTGAGTGGAGTGACAAATAAGGCCAGTGAGATAAGTGCAAAAATAAAAAATGAGAATGAAATGATAATATCTTCCGATATTACTGGTAACAACATCCTTGTGGTGGAGCTTAAATCACGTTTGAAAGATCTGGAAATTGCTCTCAAAACAATGTTACTTGAAAAGACGGAGAAAAATATAGACGTTATTAAATTAAGGAGTCAAATTAACGAAATTAATAGTAAGTTGAAAAAGGAGCTGGAGAATATAGTTAATAGTAAAACTGAAGGGATCAATCCCTTACATCAAAGTCTTCGACAGCAGCTTATAGATCTGGAATCACAGAAACAATATCTTGATGCGAAGAGCAAAGTTGTATACAGTACCATTTCTAACATTAAGAAGGATCTTATTCTTTTGTCAAATAAAGGGATAGAACTTGAAACACTAGTGACATCTGTAGAAATATACAGAACACTCTACAAAACAGTTAAGGACAAACTTGAGAAATTACTTGTTATGAAAGCCAATGAGATCAACGAGTACGGATTAAGCACTATTACCAGGGCAAACCTGCCTGACGTAATGTCAGTAACGTGGCCATGGTTCAAAATAAATGTTTTTTACGTTGGAATTCCCCTAAGTATTATAGCTGCGTTTCTTGCATGTTTCTTTTTAGATTTTTGGGTTGATGTATTTAGTACCAGGAAGGAGATTGAGCTTTTTACGGGATTACCTGTGATTGGTTCAATACCAGATATCAAAAATAAGGGAAGATAAGAACAACCTGGATGTGTGCAAAAAGAATATAAGTCGGAAAACAGCCTTGAAAGTATAGCGTATTTCACTGTTGTATCTTAGCTGATATATTTGATAATTTTCAGATTATAAAGAAAATAATAAAAGAAAATAATAATGGGAGTTTTTAACAAAGTTAACATTAAGGACCAATATTTAGCTGGACGTAATACAATCGCAAACACCTCTTTTTCAACACTGGCAGATAATACCTGTTTGAACGCTATCGAAAACGGTGATGATAAAGTGTATTTAGTTACGAGCGCTTCGTTATATGAAGGAAAAACCACTGTTTCAATTAACTTAGCTCTCCAAATTGCAAAAAGGGGAAGGAAGGTTCTTTTGATTGATGCTAATCTTAGAAACCCTACAATTGGAGATATTTTCAATTTGAAGGGTTTGCCTGGATTTACCCAGGTTATTTGTAATGGAAAGTTAATGACAGATCTTATCGTTTCGGAGGAGAAATATAATTTTGACATAATGCCTTCCGGTAAGATTGATCACGAACCCTTTGAGGTAATGACCTCACCGAAATTGGTAGAAAACCTTGAGTTAGCAAAAAAACTTTATGATTTTGTTATACTAGATAGTCCAGCGGTAAATATCCACATGGATTCTCTTCACTTGTGCCCTGTTGTTGATCAAATTATTTTTGTTATTCTGGCAAACTATACCGAAAAGAATAAAGTAAATATTGCCAAACAAAGGATATTAAATGTAGAGGGAAAAATCCTTGGTATGGTCTTGAACAGAGAAAAATATTCGTTTTTACATAATGGTAAATAGTCCTTTCGAGTTTATATTTATTAATAATTTAAAAAAAAGAATTAGGAGCAATTTTTCATGAATATTCTGTTAATTACTCTTCTGGAAGAGATAAATCCATTAGGGTTATTGCATTTGTCTACATTCCTGAAAGATAATGGGAATCAGGTTACAACCGCATTTGTACCTCTAAACCCCAAAGAAGAACTGTTCGGGATAGAAGGGAATCGAGTTATTAGTGATCACGAAATCTCTGAAACATTAGACTTAATTGCAGAGAAAAAACCTGACCTTTTTGGCATGACCTTGATGACTACACACTACTACAGTGCTGTTAAGCTCACAAAAAAAGTCAAAGAAACTTTTCCTGAGATACCAATAGTGTGGGGTGGCGTGCATCCAACTCTACTTCCTGAAGAATGTATAGAATATGCAGATATAGTGTGTAGAGGTGAAGGTGAAGGCGCAATGCTGGAGCTTGTTAAACATCTTGAAAATGGAGAATCTATTGAAAATATTGGAAGCCTCTGGGTAAGGGATAAAGATAAAATTACACGAAATGAAATAAAGCCTCTAACGCAGGATATGGATTCACTGGGATTTCCCCGGTTTGACTGGGAAAACAATTATGTTTTATATGATGGAAAAATGCAGAACCTGAACAAATCAATATATCAACAATGTGTTCCACGAAAAGGCCGCATATATGATGTATTGACGATTAGAGGCTGTCCATATCGTTGCAGTTATTGTAGTAATTCCAGTTTTCATCAGGTTTATAAAGGGAAAGGGAAAATTGTAAGAGGAAGAAGTATTGAAAGCATCTTGGAAGAGCTGGAATATGTAAAGAAAGAGTTTGACTTTGTGGGAATTATTAACTTTCAGGATGACGTCTTTTTAGTGAAAAGAGATGAAGGATGGTTGGAGAATTTCTGTAATCAATATAAAGAGAAGATTGGACTCACATTTGCTTGTAAAGGTTCTCCAAGGGAAGTATCAGAGGAAAATATCTCACTGCTAAAGAAAGGTGGTTTAGGATATTTTCAAATCGGAATACAAGGAAGTGACCGAGTTAACAGAGAAATATATAATAGGACCACCAGTTCACGTAACAAAATCATAGAGGCATCCAGGGTATTGCATAAACATAAAGTCGTTGCAAATTTTGACGTGATCCTTGATGACCCCTTTGCTACCGATGAAGATACTCTGGAAGTTATCGATACGCTTACAAAGATAAAAAAACCTTTTCTCATCAGCTGCTTCTCAATGACTTTTTTCCCCGCTACAGTAATTACTAAAATGGCAAAAGAACGAGGTCTGTTTTCTAAAGGAAAGGATGGATACATACTTAAAGCTACTCAGGCAAAAAGGACCTATCTTAACAACCTCGTTGAGATTGCTCCCAGACTTCCAGCTTTCGTTATCAGGACATTTGTGAAACATAGAGGAGAGAAACTTGCTAAAGTGATATTAGATGCATATATTTATATACATTTTAATATTATATTTAAAATAATGTATTCAATTTCAAAATATCCAAGGCTTCTTTCCTTTCTTAAGAAAATCCGTTATAGTCTCAGTACTTCCTGGAGATAACCTAGTAAAGGATATTATGAAAATATTATTTATTAATCCATTAGATAAAGCAAATTGTACGCATTTTGTGGTCCAACCACTTGGTTTGATGTACATTTCTGCATTCCTGAGAGAACATTCAAACCATGATGTCAAGATCCTTGATATGAAGGTAAACTTCATGTCAGAAGACGATGCCCTCAAAGAGGTAAAGAAGTTTTCTCCTGACGTTATAGGGATCAGGGCTCTAAGTGTCGAGTCTGCATCTGCTCATTTGATTGCCAAAATGGTGAAAAGAGATCTTCCAAATTGCAAAGTAATAGTAGGAGGTCCATATACTGACGGTTCTTCTAATCATATCCTGAAGGACGCTAATGTTGATTTTGTCGTTGTAGGTGAAGGTGAAGAGACCGTGTGTGAATTGATAACAGAGATTGAGAAAGGGAATGAGTTCCCTGATACACATGGAATTGGTTACAGGCAGAACGGCGAACCGGTCTTTACCCATTCGAGGAGGCTGATTGAGGACCTTGACACTATTCCATTGCCTGCCTGGGATTTAATTGATGTAGAAAGTTATTTCAAAGTACCGAGCTGGAACTTCCATATATCCAGACACATGGCTCTCTTTACTTCACGAGGATGTCCCTACAAATGTGCTTACTGTCACAATATTTTTGGCAAAAAACCGAGGATGCGTAGTCCTGAGAATGTGCTGAAAGAGATTGAGATTCTGTACAACCAGTATGGAGTAAGGGAGCTAAAGATAATCGATGATATATTTAACGTCAGGAGATCAAGAGCACAGCAGATTTGTGATTTAATTGTAGAGAGAGGGTTCAAGGTTGATATCTGTTTTCCAAACGGCCTTCGAGGTGACATCATGGATAGAACCACATTACAAAAGCTTAGAGCTGCCGGTACATTTGAGATTACCTATGCAGTAGAGACGGCCTCTCCTCGATTGCAGAGATTAATAAAAAAGAATATCAATTTGCCAAAATTAAAGCAGGTTATCGAAGATACGGTAGAGATGGGAATATTTACAAGAGGGTTCTTTATGATGGGATTCCCCTCAGAGACCAGGGAAGAGATTCATGACACAGCTAGTTTTTCCCTCTCTTCTAAGCTCCACTGGATGAGCATGTTTATTGTTAATCCCTTCGAAGGCACTGAAATCGCAGATATGGCGAAAGAAATGAATATAGATATTGATCATGATAAACTTGATTTTTCGGGTGGATACAGGGTAAACCCTGTACAATTAAGTCATATGCCAGTGCAGGAGATAAAGGCTTTGCAATTTAAGACCCTTCGGAAGTTTTTTTTAAACCCCGTTCGTCTGTACAGTATCTACAAATGCAGTCACGACAAGAAACAGAAAATTCTCTTTGTATTTACCATGATTCTGAAGGCAATCCTTCCGGCCTCTAAAAGGGACAAATGGATTCGCAAACTATTTACTGTAATCTATTATCTAGGACGAGGCAAATAAAGGTGATACAATGCCAACATGGTTTTTTTCTAAAAAAATATGAAAGAGAGATTTAGATTGCTCGGCAAGATTTTTACGTAATAAATATCAAAACTTTAAAAAATTGTTTACGGGAGTATAGAACGTATGTTTGACAGCTTACTTGATTTGCTTATTTGCCCGGGATGCCAGGGACGTAAACTGAAATTGAATCAGACTGAATACCAACAAGAAGAGATTTGGAAAGCTGAAATTCTTTGTGAGAATTGTTCTCGATCATACCCCATTATAGACGGAATTCCGTGTATGTTAAATCGTGAGCAGCTGGATGCCCAACAAGGCGATGTGTTACAAGAATGGGCTCAAAAGGTTAAGGATATAGATAAAGACATTGTTGATGCAGATATGGATACCTATAAACATCTCTGCAGGAAAAGAACTGGTAGCAACGGTGTAAGCGAGGATGCCGAACGGTTATTGTGGGAAAAAAAATTATTTATAGACAATCAGGTATTAAAAGAGGAAATAGGGGATAAACTTGCGGCAAAGTGGATGGTTGAAAAGAAAAATTTACAGGTCAGAAATAATCATGTATTCAGGTTTTTAGATGAGATTGATAATCAGTTTGAACAGAAATGGATTCTCAATGTCGGTCCGGGCGTTGATGAAGATCTAATAAGTAGATTAGAATTGAAAGGAATCAACCTGATAAACCTTGATATAATCTTAGAACCATTGATCAATTTACGGTCAAAAAGTAGAGAATGCATGTGTGCAGATATAAAATCTTTGCCATTTGATAACGGAACATTTGACGCGGTTTTCTGCTTTCACGTAATTCATCATGCACATCCGATTGAACAAGCGTTATCTGAAGTAGGACGCGTGTTGAAAACGAACGGGAAAGTTTTTATTACAGAAATTAATCCTAATCATTTTGTCTCTTTCCAGGGCAAACTTATTCCGCGCGCAATCAAGAGATTTATACGAAAATGTGCTCGAAAGCATGTAGGCACAAATTCAAGAATTTATAAACCTTCTCCTTTTGAAGAGGTGATTCCTCGCAAAGTTTTAATGAATGCAATGATAAAAACCGGCTTTGATAATATTACAAGAAAAACCGTTGTACATGCTCCGCAATGCTTTCCTGATGCTGTTATAAGTATATGGAATAAGATGGGCTTTAAATTTCCAACAGTATTTGATCCTATCGCTTTCGAGTATATGTTTTTTGGAAAAAAATCACGGGCAGAAACACAACCGCAAAAGGCTGAAGTAAATAATGGACAGGAGTTAAAATAATTATGAAGATATTATTCCCTATGGAACGTAATTCAATGAAACAGCACTGGTTGGGTATTATGACCTTATCTGCTGTTTTAAAAAAGGGTGGTTTCCAAACTGAAGTAGTAGTCGCTGAAGAGGAGATTGTTTTAGAAAAAATAAAAAATAATGAACCTACTATTTTGGCTTACAGTACTCCTACCTTCCTGGCAAAATTTAATATCGAATTTAATCTAAAGATAAAAAAGAGGTTTAAGGATGTATTCTCTATTTTTGGAGGACCACATGCCACTTACTATCCTGAAATGATAGAAAATGAAGGAATTGATGCCATTTGTGTTGGTGAAGGTGAAGGAGCCATTCATGATCTGGCAACAAATATTGCCAATGGACTGCCAGTAACGGATATAAAGAACCTATGGGTAAAAGAAAACGGTAAAATTCGTAAAAATCCATTACGACCATTGGTTGAAAATCTTGATAATCTTCCCTATCCGGACAGGGATATTTTCATTCCTTATCAGTCAAAGAATCCGTTAGCATCTATTTGGACAATGAGCGCCCGTGGTTGCCCTTATAAGTGTACATACTGTTTTAATCACTCTTACAACAAGCTATATCAAGAACAAGGATATAGTGCTGTTAAAGTAAGACGTCGAAGCGTTGATAATTTTATAGGAGAGCTGATTGAATACAAAAAGAGATGGCCAGCGACATATTTTATATTTGTAGATGATATATTTGTTTTAATGCCTGAGTGGATCAAAGAGTTCTCCGAAAAATACAAAAAACTGGTTGATATCCCTTTTGTTTGCCATGTTCGTGCCAATGCTGTCAATAATGAAGTTATATCAGAAATTAAGAAAGCCGGGTGTACACTGATAAAAATGGGTGTGGAAGCAGGCAATGATCATATCAGGAAAGAAGTATTAAAGAGGAATATGTCTAAGGATCTTATTGTGAATGCGGCCAAAATCATTAAGGATAATGGTATAAAGCTTTTCACGTTTAATGTACTTGGTGTCCCTTCAAGCACTATTGATAACGACTTTGAAACATTGGCGCTTAATGCCAAATGTAAGGCTGATTATGCTACAACTTTTATAATGAGAGCTTATAAAAAGACGGAGATATATGAATTCTCACGGAAGAAGAATCTCCTGCATGAAGAATTTATTGAAGATATTGCAGACACACAAAACATTTTTTTCTCTTCACCTATAACATTAAACCCAAAGGATGCGAGATTGTTGGAGAATTTATTGTATCTTTTTTCAATCTCTGTAAAATTTCCTTGGATAGTGCCACTTGTCAGAAGGCTACTTATAAAACTCCCTTTGTCAAAAGTTTATCAATTAATCTTCACAAACCATTACCGATTTATCAAATTACTATATTCGCCAAAAAAGTTTGAAAGGATATACCTTTATCTTGATTCGGTGATAAAAATATAGCATTATTGATGAACACTCTGAGAATCTGTCTAATATGAGCAAAATTGTACCGTTCGGATAGCACAGGGAGCCGTTCCTCTTGTGCTATTTTTTTAGAACATATGATGTTTTACCTTTATTTTATTAAGTAAATATGTCAGAAACCTCCAAAAATAATGATGAGAGTAAGAGTGATGTTGAAAAGGTTGCCAAAGGGAGTGGAATATCCCTGCTCGGCGGAGTTGTAGGTAAAAGCTTATTCTTTATCATTCAGATTGTTATTGTTCGCTTGTTCGGATCTGAATTTTTTGGGCTATATATCCTTGGCCTGGCAGTTGCCAGATTAATTGAGATATTATCAAGATTTGGTCTTGATTTCGGCAGTATAAGATTTGTGTCAATTTATTATAAAATTGATAATGCGAGAACAAAAGGAACAATTATAAGTACGCTTGTTCTCTCTTTTCTGGGAAGTATAGTGTTGGTTGCGATTTTGTACTCATGTGCAGGATTTATTGCCAACACGTTCTTCCATAAACCGGAACTTAAAGAGGTGTTCCGTATATTTGTTTTCTGTATCCCACTTATGTCAGTTTCTTTTGTGGCTACCAGTGCAACTCAAGGTTTTCACACAACCAAATATGTAGTCTGGATTCGAGAGATATTTCAACCGTCAGTTAATTTACTCCTGATATTTCTGTTTTCTTTTACGAACTTTGGTCTAACGGGTCTAGTATATGCTTTTGCAATTTCATATTTTTTGACACTCATCTTGAGTATTTATCTGCTTACCAGATTATATTTAAGCACTATAGTAGAGCAAACAAAGGCGATCTTTGAGATAAAGAAGCTGGTAACCTACTCAGCACCCCTTATGTTTGCAGGTTTTATAAATGTGTTACTTGCCTGGACAGATATTATTATTCTTGGTTATTTTGTGTCTAGCAGAGAAGTGAGTATTTACCGGACCGCATCGCTGGCACCTTTTCTATTAATGTTTGTACTAAACTCCTACATGTCCATATACGCACCTGTAATTGCAGATTTGTACCAAAAAGGTGAATTGGGCAGAGTAGAACGGCTCTTGAAATTAACAACCAAATGGATATTCTATATTACATTACCAGCCATGATAATTATGATATTCTTTGCAGATACTCTAATGAATCTATTTGGACCGGAGTTTGTGAAGGATGGCGCAATAATACTGGTAACATTAGCGCTGTCTAATTTTATAAATTGTCTTTCCGGAGGGCTGGCTTATACTCTTGTAATGACTGGCAAGCAGAAAATAGAATTTATTAACTCGTTAGTACTTATAACATTTAACATTATCTTAAACCTTTTCCTTATTCCCATATATGGAATCCTTGGAGCAGCCCTGGCAAAAGGAATAACCATTTTGGTTATCAAGCTACTCAGACTATTGGAAGTTTACTACATATACAGAATTCAGCCTTATAATAAAAACTTTTTTTCTGGCTTTGCTGCTGCTCTTGCTTCGGTTGTCATACTAACTCTTTTAAATCGGATTACAATATTGTCAAGTTATCAACATTTTGCTCTTGGAATAATTTCCACCGTAGGATCCTTTCTGGTGTTCTTCTATTTTTCCACTAAAACGGAAGACGACAAACATATTATCCAAATTTTAAAAATAAAATTATCAAGTTTAATCATAAAGAGGAGAGCATGAAAAACCAATATTATATAATTATAATAATGTTATTTTTTGTAATACATAGAGGGCAACTGAAAGCATGTTGAAAAATTTATTTTCATTTCTAAATCATTGGCGCAAGAACAATCCTCATTTACGTGGATTTACCAGGAAGATATATCATTCCGATTATTTTCAGAATAGTATGGCTGTCCAATGGCTATGCAGAAAGACTATGAAGAATACTATGGCACTCGGCCTCCGATTTCCAACGCTTTTCTCAATAGAGGTAACTAATATATGTAATGCAGCCTGTGTTATGTGTCCAAGGGAGTCTCTAACACGACCCACAGGGATTATGTCCAATGATATTTTCAAGAAGATAATCGATGAAATAGCTGAAATTGGAAGTGAGGTTATTGCAATCACAGGGTTGGGAGAACCGTTAATTGATAAAGATTTGGAAACTAAAATTAAATATGCAAAACAACGAAACATACGAATTGTACAACTTTTTACAAATGCGGCTTTGCTTGATGAAGAACGCACTGAAAAATTAATCAAAGCTGGCCTGGATAATATCATCATCAGTACAGATGCCGCAGACAAGGAAACCTATGAAAAGATCAGGCTTAACCTCCCCTTTGAGAAAGTGGAAAGAAATATTAAAAATTTTATTCGTATCAGAAATGCATTAAAAGTTGAAAAACCGAAAATCAAACTAAATATGACTGTCTTCGGTGAAAATGTGCATCAACGTACTTATTTCCATAGGAAATACAAAGACTATGTTGATGGAATCCATTTTTCTTATGCGCGTCAGTGGGGCGAAGACAAGTCTACATTTTCAAAGAGTGATACTGTGGTGAATAGATATATGTCTAAAACACGCGTTTACCCGTGTCCGCTACTTTGGCTGCATTTTAATGTTTTCTGGGATGGTAGTGTACCATTGTGTTGCATGGACTTTGACTGCACCCATCCTCTTGGCCAAATCAATACGATGAGCATTAAAAACATATGGCATGGAAATAAATTAAATAGTGTGCGCGATCAACATAACATGGGGAAATCTAACGAAAACAAACTTTGTAAGGACTGTATGTATTACATATCATGGTTTAGCGCATCGGTAGCTGCAAAGAAAAAAGAGTTCGTCGTGTAGGATGAAAAACAGGAAAACATAAAATATTGAAAGTTTATTATGTTAGTGATATTATTTCACTAATCTTTTAAACTTGGTAAACATTATGTCACTCCTTGTATAAACCAATTTCTGAGATGTTTTTAATACCTGGAAAATATTTTGTCGTGATTAAGGCAACAATAGATATTGAAGTTAGATAAACTCTTGTTTTTTATATTTTAAAAAAGGGGAAAAAGGATATGAAGACAATAATAACAATTTTTCTGTTCACAGCTTTTGTATTTATTGGCGTTACTAAAAAGGTTAATGCTATGACCTTCGGTATTGAATATGCCAATCCGGAATGGACAAGCTTTGTAGATTTTCCTAAATGCGCTAAAAGATTTGCCAACATAGATGTTCACGCTATGAAAATCCATGATATCTTATGGCGGGATATAGAACCCAACCCTCCTGTGAATGGAGTTCACAGTTATCATTGGGACGGATTGGACAATCTCATCAGGATTTTTCAGTCAGAGGGTTTCACAGACATCGAAGTACTTTTGCAGAGCACCTCTTCCTGGGGAATGAGATCGCCCTTACCTAAGGAAAAAAAACTTATGAAAAGAAACCCCAGAAAAAAGCTCAAACCTTCTCTACCTCCTCATAAAAAACATAAACAGGATTACTATGATTATATTTATAACGTTGTAGAGAGGTATGACGGTGATGGAGTTAAGGATATGCCAGGGCTGAGGTATCCAGTTTCTCATTGGGAGATTGAAACGGCGGCACAGGGATCATTTTCCTGGCTTGGTACTGTAAAGGAGTACATACAGATGCTTCAAGTCGCGTATAGTGCAGCAAAGTCTGCTAATCCCAACGCCACAATAATATTGAGTGGTATTGAACTGGGTGACCTTCCGAGCCCAACCGTTGATATCAAAAAGAGAATCGAGCAAATAAAGGTTTCTGGTTTTTTATCAGGCATTAAGCGTGCCATGACCAAAAAAATCTGGACCAAGTGGTCTGATTTTAATATTGATATGCTGGAAGCCAAAGAGTTCTTCGATGTTGTAGAGTTTCATGCCTTAGAAGATTATCTAGCGATGTATACAACAGTAAACTGGATAAAAAAATTAATGACACGTTATGGCTACAATAAACCAATTCAGGCTGGTGATGCGTCAGCAGTCCCTACATTTGATATGGGCCCGGTTGCCTCGCATCCACACCCCTTTGCTCCCTTAAATATTAAACAAATCATTAAAATATTAGCAAATAGAGACCATCCCAGACATAATGAAATCTACTCATGGTTTAGGGCTGAGCAATCCAGGCTGGTTGTTAAAAAATCGTTAGCTGGATTAGAACTTGGACTGGAAAAGATCAATTTTGGAATATTTACTGACAGCCCAACCGCATGGTCTGATAAGATGAAAAAAAATGCGCATAAGAATACCTTGCATTATAATTGGGCTCTAGGAGGGTTTATGGACAAAGATTATGTTCCACATCCTGCCTATTACACATACAAGCTTACCGTAGAGAAATTAAAAAATGCGAGATTTGTCAAACGGCACAGTCTCGGATCCGGAGTTTATAGCTTTGAACTCTCATCACGGAATACCCCCCTATTTGTAATATGGAGCGAAAAGAATGTCAGGGAAAGGGTATCTGTTGGCTCCTCATTTAATAAAGTAAAGATTACACATATTGTTACAAAATTTAATGAGCAAACTCCCTATTCTGAGATAGTAGAGGTAAATAATGGAAACGTTACTTTAGATTTGACAGAGGATCCTCTCTTTTTGGAACCCTTTTAAAAAAATGGCTCAGTTAACCTACTACAGGAGCATACAACAGGACAATCCTCACTATTCTTTAGTCAACATTTGCCTTTATGCAACACTAATATTTATACCAATGAAAAGGCTGGCAACATTGGGGTGGTTAGGGCTACCTGTTGAACTCACATTGGCCAAGCTGTTTATTTTATTAACGCTTCTCGTATGGGTATTCCAATTATTGTATACCAAAGACTCTTCTTTTCTGAGTTCACCATTTAAAAGGATTTTAAATACTGCAATTATTTTATATCTGTTTGCCGCTTGCCTCTCTCTTCTAAATGCGACTGAACCGTTTGCAGGTATTGCGCCTGTTGCCAGAAGACTTATAGTTATTCTGATCTATTATTTAATAATAAATATTGTACGTGATAACAAGTCTCTTCGTATTAGTATTATTGCTCTTATTATTGGTAATATCCCAAACATATTAGGTGGTATTTATGAACTGATTAGCCATCAACCAATAATTGATAACAGATTGCTTATTTCTCAAGATGAAGATGCCGGTGTAGAAAATTCTATTGCTGCATTTGGTGGATATATCCGGGTGCAAAGCTTCCTGTTAGATCCTGATATATTTGCCTATTTTACTATTCTTATAATGGGTTTAGTCCTTGCGTCTCTCTTTAGTACTTTTTTTTTCAGATCCAAGCTGATATACACATTGTTGGTTTTGTTAGTTACTATGCATATTATCAATGTTTTTGCCGCTTCGTCCAGGGCAGGTTGGTTAGGGTTATTTGGTTGTCTGGTTACATTTTTCTTATTTATGCGGATAAAATATAAAGCCCTGCTATTAGCTGGTATTACGGTCATTACGATAATACTTTTTACAGGATTGGCCTTGTTGTCAGAAACTCCTATCCTGAGTAGATTAATGGGTGAATCCGGTCATCACTCGATTTCACAGAGGGAGGAAGATGCCAAACTTGGAATGACCACATTTAAGTCTGCTCCTATTCTGGGAGTTGGAATGGGTAATGTGGAAATTGTTCGACATCGTTTTTTCAAAACCGTTCCTGGATATCTTGAGAAACCGTGGATTAAATACTTTACTAATGGTTACATCCAGATTCTCGCGGAGTGTGGCCTTATCGGCCTTTGTTGCTACTTATTGATTGTTATCTCTTTTATTATGATGATGGTGAAAGTAATCAGACACTCTACCAATAGAGGACAAATGACCTTGGCCTTGGGGATATTAGCATCTTTTTCTGGACACCTTATTATGTTAATAGCTTACAACCTTCATGATAGTGAGATTGTGTGGATTCTTACAGGTTTTGGTATGGCCTTATATACGATAAACGAAAAGGAAACATCTTCTACTATCAACCAAAAAACTCCTCCTTCATGGGTAGGGACAATTCTTTATCCACAGAAAGAGAAGTAATAATTTCATTTTTTTAGTGATAAGATATGGTATTATACATATCTATAGAGTTATCTCTTGTTGTATTTTTAGTTTGTTCACTTTTTTATAAACTTACCGAAAAACCCGGGATGCCACAAAACCGAATCCATGAACAACTGAGTAGAAAGAGAACAGGCACATCCTTTGCTGATCTGCATGAGTGGATGTGTGGATCTAAACTTACTTGTAAAGAGTATGAGCAAAGGCATACTATTATTAATATCCTTGATAATATACCATATGTTAGAAAACGTTGGGGAGAAACGGGTGTTCAAGAATATCTATATCATTTTCACGATGATTTTGAACGAAACAAGGCTATCAGATTAACAAATTTTTTTATGAAACTACCCCTGGTTAGATCAATTTTGAAGTCTACTGCAATTATTTATGATTTTATGGCGTATCTTTTTATTTCAAAATAACCTTTTATCTCTCAACACAAATATTTATACTCAGATTCTGTTGAATGGAGAGAGTATACGAAAATGTCTATTGATATAACTATTGGTATAATTACATGGAAGGCAAAGAAGCTGCTGAAACAGTTATTGGATTCCATTCAGACTAATGTTAATAGTGTTAACCATGAGGTAATAGTACTGGATAATCAATCAGCAGATGGTACGGTAGAGATGTTAGAAAGTGATTATCCTGATATCAGACTTGTCAGAAACCCAACTAACGAAGGTGTTGCGCCAGCGAGAAATAAGATTTTCAGTCTGGCACAAGGAAAATATATTGTCATTTTAGACGTTGATACTGAAGTGCTCCCGCGATCCATGGAGACCCTGTTGGATACTATGGATGCTCATCCAGATGTAGCGATTGGAGGCCCGAAACTGGTCTATGGAGACGGTAGACTTCAATTATCATGTAGACCATTCCCTACTCTTTTCAATATAATAATTGAAGGTACATTTTTAAAGAACTGGTTCCCGAAAAGTAGTTTTGTCAAAGATTATACTATGGAAGATTGGGACCATACTGATATGAGAGAGGTTGACTGGATGTATGGAGCATGCTTGATTATTAGAAGAGAAAGCCTTTCGACAATAGGATTTTTTGATGAAAGTTTCTTTTACCTTTATGAAGATGTTGACCTTTGTTTCAGAGCCAAAAAACTGGGGTTCAAGGTAATGTATATACCGGAAGCAACGGTAATACACTTTCTCGAAAGAGAAGAGAAAGGCCTGTTTCATCCAAGGATCCGTAGTCATATAAAGAGTGTTTTCCGTTACCTTGTCAAGGATTATTACGGATTTGCACGAGTTAAATGCAGGCTGAATAGTAAAAAAGCTGAGGTTAAATAAGTTAACAAGTCAGATGCAGAATGTAACAAAACGGAATCAAGAATCTTGACTCTAAATTTTATATATTAAATTAACGTCACTCCAGACATTGCCCCCTGTTGAGGTTTGTGCAAAATGTACTGGTGGACTGAAGGGATTGTCTTGCTGTGAATTGTAATCTTTGTAACTCAAATAAGATTCATAGAAAATATACTCTTACTGAATTTGATGTGCTTCAATGTCAGAATTGTAATCTGGTTTTCCTCTCTCACATACCTGATGAGGAAGAGCTAAAGGAACTTTACTCTTCAGATTACTATCGGGAAAGAGAAAAATACTACTTTGACAATATAGTAACAAATCCGGAGAGTGGAAATTTCGATGAAAATATTGAAGCATTCTCCTCTGGACTTGAAAAATTAAATTCCATGAAGACTGGTAAGGGAAAACTTCTTGATATTGGATGTGGGCTGGGGATTTTTCTAAATATGGCAAAGGAGGACGGTTGGAGTGCGTGTGGAGTTGATGTATCACCATATGCGGTAAAGTACGCAAAGGAGAAATTCGGCCTGGACGCGCACAATAGTGGTGTATTGGGGAACATTGAATTTCCATCTGAAACTTTCGATGTAGTAACTCTATGGGATTCTTTAGAACATTTCCCTGATCCTTTAGGACAATTCAGAGAAATTCACAGAGTACTAAAAAAAGATGGTTTTGTTATGCTGAATGTTCCTAACGAGACATCCCTTATGAGAACAATCGCAAAATACTTATATATTACGACAGGAAGTTTTTTTAAATATCCTGTAAAAAAACTATATCATAATTATCATCTTTATTATTTTGATATGGTTGCCGCCGGAACACTTCTGAAAAAAAGTGGATTTGAAATCTTCCTGGTTGAGAAGACAACAATTCCGACTGTAAAAGCAAGGGGTTCATCCCTTGAAAAAGGTGTGGTAAAAATACTTTCAAGTCTTGAAAAAAGTTTTGGCATGGAATACGAATTACGTATAATAGCAAAAAAAGCTTACGTGAACGATCAGAATGAGGAGTAACAATGGATAATAGAAAAGTTTTTCTTTTGGGTCTGGACGGAGCGACATTTAATTTGATTTTACCATGGGTTTCCGATGGTGAACTACCAGCATTTTCAAAATTTATCTCTGAAGGTGTATATAGCGAGTTAGAATCTGTGCCCAACCAAAGGAGCGCTGCGGCATGGACATCATTCATGACAGGGAAAAACCCAGGCAAACACGGCATATTTGAGTTTTATGAATACCTGCCGTCAACATATAATTTACGTTTTATTAACGGGAAAGCCAGGGATGGAGATAGCCTATGGAAAATATTAAGCAATAACGGAAAAAATGTTGGAATAATCAATGTGCCAATGACGTATCCCGCTGAAGATGTAAATGGTTTTCTTATAGCCGGACTTGACAGCCCCAGTGTTAAAAGCAGGAACTTTACGTATCCAGAGGATCTTTACAACACCCTACAGGAAAAATTTGGTGACTATATTCTCGAACCGGGACTTACAGGCGCAATTGTTGGCGGAAGAATTGAAGACGCTATTGAGTTGATCAAGGTTGAGCTTACACAGAAAATGGACATAAGCCGTTACCTCATGAGTACGTACCCATGGGACTTTTTCACGGTAGTATTGAGAAGTCTGGATGCCGTACAACACTGTTTCTGGAAGTATATGGACATTTCGCATCCACATTATAATGTTTCAGAGTCGAGAAAATATGAGAAAACTATTCTCAATACGTACAAAATGATAGACCGTTTTCTGGCAGAACTTATGGAGATATTAGATGAAGATACCAACTTTATAATAATGTCTGATCATGGTTTTGGACAAAAACACCCAGCTACAAATCAGTTGAATCAGTGGCTTGAAAGTAAGGGTTACCTCGCATATAATAAATCTCCGCAAAGCGGTTCCTCAGGTTTACTGGGTAAATTATACAGAGGTGTTGTTGGCAGAACTCCCAGAAAAACAAAAGAGTGGTTGTGGGAAACATTTCCATCTTTGAGGGACAAAGTACAGACACGACTCTGTTTTGCAAATATGGACTGGTCTAATACTCTGGCGTACTCAGATTCACTTTTCCCTAATGTTAGAATTAATTTAACGGGGAGAGAGTTGCACGGAACAGTAAAATCTAAAAAAGAGTATGAAGATTTAATTAAAAAACTGGTTACTGAACTGAAAGAGCTAAGAGACATAAATACTGGGGAAAAGATAGTGAAGGATGTTTTCAGAAGAGAGGAAATTTATCATGGGAAATATGTGAACAATACTCCTGATCTCCTTTTAAGGTGGAGGGAAGATATCACTATTTCAGGTATCAGCATAGAACAGTCAACTGAAACAAAACCCACTACTCCATTCATACCGGGAGAAGATTACCGTGTAATTAGTGGTGATCATCAGTTAAATGGTATTTTTATGGCTAGAGGTAAAGGTATCAAAGATGGAATAAAACTGGATAAAGCCAACATTATGGATATTGCTCCAACTGTTCTGTATCAAATGGGAGTGTCAATCCCGGATGAGATGGATGGGAGTGTACTTTCTTCAATATTTTGTGAGAGTTTTCTGGACTCCAATACCGTTGCCTATAAACACAACAACTTGGATGGAGCTGAATCCCGTGATTTTGCAGAATATACAGAAGAAGAAGAGAAGGAACTGGAGAACAGGTTAAGAGGATTGGGATATATTGAATAAGAGGGTAATTTTGTGAATAACAATGATAAAATAAAAGATGATTCGGGCCGGATTCAAACTATTCATGAATCCGAGAAAAACTACTTTGACAATAAGGCACAGACAGAGAGCGAGGAGTTTGAAAAAGGAGGATGGTTCGTTGACCATACGCGTCACAAGGCAGTCCTTAAGATTTGGGGGCTTGATGAAAGTCTAAATGGCAAGAAAGTTTTGGAATGTGGTTGCGGAACAGGATTCTTTACTACGCTTCTCGCTAAGATAGGAGCGGAAGTCTGGTGTTTCGATCTCTCTTCAAAATGTGTTGACTTAACAAAGAAGAGGGCTGAACTTAACAAAACAGGTGACAAGATCAATGCGAGAGTAGCTTCTTTTGAAAATATGGATTATGAAGATGAAAGTTTTGATATCGTTTTGGGGAAAAATATACTCCATCACATTCCGGATATTGATGCAGCCGGCAAACAAATCCGGCGTATACTGAAGACCGGAGGAAAAGCTGTATTTTACGAGCTTAATGCCAGCAACCCGATCCTGATTTTCTTCAGAAACCACATAATTGGAAAAACTCGATTAATACCTAAGCTTGGCACGCATGATGAACACCCTTTAACAGCTGATGAAGTGGAAAAACTGTCCAGGATATTTAATCATCGTTGTAAAATAAGTTATCCAAAGTTTCGTTTTTTTGGCAAGTTTGACCGGCAAGTATTTCAACAGCGTTATAAACCAATCTCTTTCTTTCTTGAAGGAATAGACAATATGATTTACCTTTTTTTTCCTCCATTGAGGAAATATAGTTACAAGATACTACTTGAGTTTGAAAAGTAAGAATGAACTGAGGCAACGATATACAAACAAAACAGTCTATTAATAATATGCACTGAAGTATTCCCGATTTTTTGAATCAAGCATGATGTCCATGGATATATGGATACTGACTATGGCCTTGAGTTGGAGTCAAGCAGCGGTAAGATAATTTAACAAAGTGAATCGGCATTTTGGGTCAATAACAAACGTGGAATAGTTCCGTAAGCATCAAAAAAACTACAACTTATGGTTCCATATCTGAAATAACATGCCTGGGACGCTCTTATACCGATATGTCTATGCGAGAGTGATTGCCATTTTTTCTACTATGTTTACTAAAATAATAGTGCAGGAATAGAATATTGAGGGTATTTTGAAAGATACTAAAGGCAGTGTTAAAAATGTGATTATGCTCTTTAGCATGAGTTTTCTTCCTTATCAAGGGCGCTATATGAGGGTATACAATGAAGCAACGTCACTTGTTAAAGCGGGTAAAAAAGTTACTATAATTGCATGGGATAGAGATTGCAAGTCGCCCAGAGAGGAAGTGATTGAAGGAGTACGGATTGAAAGGATATGGAGTAGGGCCGGATTCCAGCGTGGTCCATCTAATCTGTTTAGTGTAATCATGTTCTATCTTCGACTCTTCCCCAGACTTTTCAGGAAAAAATTTGATGCAATACACTGTTTTAATCTTGATACCATATTTCCGGGATTATTTATTGCCAAGATAATGGGCAAGAAAGCGGTGCTTGATCTTTGTGAACCGAATTATTATACAAACTGGTCAAATCGGTTTAGTTTTTTTATATCTCTCCTTCAATACTTTGAGCGGTTTTTTTCCCGGAAATTTGATTATCTATTTGTTCATAATGCTTACCAGATTAAAAAATTTCGTGAGTACGGTGTAAGTAATATAGAACTGATAGGTTCATATCCAAATAGTTCTTTGATAAAAGAGAAGGTTAATGTTCAAAAAGGAAATAACGGCAAAGTAGTAATTGGCAGATTAGGCTCCATATACAAGAATAATGGAATTGAAGAGATGATAGATGCTTTTAAGAAATTGAAAGAAGTTTTGCCTAACGTTAAACTACTGTTGGCGGGAAGAGTTTTTGAGGAGTTTAGAGAAGAGTTCGATAGTATCGTCTTGCCGCTTGGTGATGCAGTCGAGATTATTGGTGAGTTCTCACCGGAAGATTTACCCGCACTTTATGATAAAACAGATATTTCTCTCCAACTTTCCAGACGAACTGATTGGTTTAAGGACATTACACCTACTAAGTTTTTTGAAACTCTGGCATGCGGTGTACCGGTTATAACCTCTGACATTGGTGATTTGAGGGAGATTATTGAAACATGTAACTGCGGAATAGTTGTAGATGAAACCAGTATTGAGAGTGTTTTTTCCGGAATGAAGAGTTTGGTTGAAGACCCTGTCTTACGATTGAAAATTGCGGAGAATGGTTTGAATGCGGTAAAGGAACAATATAACTGGCACATCATGGAGCAGAAGATCATTAAGGTATATGAGACTTTGCAGGCCAACAGTTGAATTAAAAGATAATAAATATCCGGAGGAAGTGCAAGAGTGGGAGTATTACGTTCTTTATCCAAGATTTCGCAATTTAAATACGGTTCAAAGCGCCAAAGCCCCTTGAATGCGGCCCTGAGACATTGTGTTACTTTCTTACAATATAATAGCTGCAAGAAGATGATCAATCTGGCCGTAGTACTAGTGCAGTTTTATTTAAAAAGGCCGATAGTTAAAGGGTATCCTTTCATTTTAAAGGTGGAACCTACTACAAGGTGCAACCTGAGATGTCCCGGATGTATTGCGCATGGCACAGATTTTCCCATAGAAGATGGAGATATGTCACTTGATCTGTTTAAGAAGCTCTGTGATGAAATGGGTGATTATCTTTATAAGATATCACTATACATAACAGGAGAACCCTTATTAAATAAACAACTTTACGATATGATTGAATACGCTACAAAAAAACGTATTGGCACCGTTATCAGTACCAATTTCCACATCTTCAATGAGGAGAAGGCGGAAAAGATGATATCTGCCGGTCTAAGCCATATTATAATATGCATTGATGGAGTAAGTCAGAAAATTTACGAAAAGTATCGCATTGGGGGTAAACTTGATAAGGTCTTAAAGAATATTGAGATTTTGACACGAAAAAAGAGAGAGATGGGAAGCAAACTGCCTTTTATTGAAATACAAGCCGTTCAAAATGAATACAACGGTGAAGAACTCCCTTTAATCCGGGAAATGTCGGTAAAGATGAAAGCTGACCGTTTTACCACACGTGAAGACTTGCGAGACTATAAAGATGCTACACATGACCGTACATGCTTCTGGCTATGGTTCACTTCTCTTATAACAGAAAGAGGCGTTGTGATTCCCTGCTGTGCGTCCGCCTGGTGGAGTACAGATAAAAAAGAATTTGGCAATATCAGTACCAGTCGCTTTAAAGATATATGGAATAACGAAAAGTATAGAACGGCAAGAGAAATATTTCATAGAAATGGAAAAGCAGCCGGGCAGAATAATAATTTTAATCCACTTTGTGAGGGGTGTACTATTTTTAGATGCCCAAGATAATAAAATGAAAAAATACTTAATTATAGGTGCAGGCCTTTCTGGTCTGAGAATTGGACAACTTTTAGCATTAGATGGTAATAAAGTAGATATCTTTGAAATGGAGGATGAAGTTGGAGGTCTGATGAAGACCAGAGAGAAGGAAGGATTTCTTTTTGATATAGGTCCTCATATTTTTTTTAAAGACTATGCGGAGGAGTATAAAAAACTTATCAGTAATGATTTGCATAATATCAGAGTGTTGTATGGCGTAGGTTTCAGCAATAAAGACATAATTTCTCCTATACGTCCAGTCAACTTGCTTAAAAATCTTGGTATCAGGAAAAGCCTGCCATTGGTTGCAGATGTAATGTTACACAAAATGAGCAAAAGCAATGAAAATGCTGAAACACTGAATAACGCTGAAGATTGGGTAATTTCCAACTTTGGCAAAAAGGTGTATGAATGTTTTTTTAAGGATTACATTCCCAAGGTGATGGGCCTTCAGGCATCTAAGGTCACAGAGGATTGGGGAACGGAAAGACATAAGTTCTATAAAGAACACAACCTCTCTCAGAAGTCTTCAAAATTCCTGCTCAATTTCATCTTTAATAAAGAAAACAAGGGTGGCTACCTGGATGTCTACTATCCGGAAAACGGAGCTCAGCAGGTACCTGTGGCAATATGCGAGGAGATCAAGAAACTTGGTGGTAAGATACATTTAAAGACTAAGGTTGACAGGATAGAAATAGCTGATAGCAAGGTTACCGGGATAGTAATTCAAAAAGAAGGTGGCATTGAAGAGAAGATTAATACCGGCAATGATACTGTTGTAATAAATACAATGCCAATCACCAACCTGTTTAGCTCAATAATGACTCCTGATGCAAATAGTGACGCTATAAAAGGAATCTCATCTAACCTGAAATACAGAAATCTCTGGCTGTTTAATTTTATACTTAAGAGGGATAAATTAAAGAATAAAGCCCAGATATATTTTCCGGAGAAAAAGTATATATTTAAACGCGTATATGAACCAAATAATTTACTTAATGATCCTGTTAGAAACGGCAAGACTGCAATATGTGTTGAGGTATGCTATAACGAGGGTGATGAAGTAGAGTCAATGGGAGAAGAGGCATTGTATTCACGAGTAATGGAAGGATTAAAAGATTTCTATAGTATTTCCGATGAAGATGTTCTTGATATGTGGAGTATGAGAGTGCCATACTCTTACTCTATATATAATTTAGGTTACAAAGAGGTGTTGTTAAAAATGGTAGAATATCTTTTTGAAATAGACAGTCTTATTTCATTTGGAAGGCAGGGCTCATTTAAATACAATCATATGACTAACAGGGTGATGGATTCCTGCAATTCATTACAGAAATTCTTAAAGTCTGGATCTGCCAAAAAGAACTTTTTAACGTCTCCTGATTGTAAATCCGATTTTTTTTGAGAAAGAGCAGATTCAGGTTTTTCTGCCTGGAAGTGTTTTATTTACAACCCATTGCCAGGCGATTAAGATTCGAATTTAATGGTGTTCTCCATCATGTAGTATGAATGGGCAATGCATGGTGTATCAACGATACAGACCGTGAGTTATTTGTTGATAGATAAATATGCGTTAACGAGTAATATCGCTTATAGTGTCATGCATGTGGTATCATGAATAATCATTTCAATTTACCTTTTTCAACTTCGGTTGGCAACTCTTTTAAAGCTATTTGGCAATCAGGGTGCCTACATATAAACAAATAATGAATTGTGATTTTCTTATAGTTGGTGCTGGTTTTGCCGGAAGCGTTCTTGCTGAAAGGCTTAACTCAATTGGGAAAAAGGTCATACTTATAGACAAAAGAGACCATACAGGAGGCAATTGCTGTGATTATTACGACAGCTCAGGTGTATTAGTCCATAAATATGGCCCTCACTATTTCAGAACAAACTTTCAGGATGTAAAGGAATATCTATCGAAATTTACAAGTTGGAGGAAGCATGAATACCGGATAAGGGCAAGTATAAACGGCTTATTATATCCATTACCAATTAATAGAGATACCCTCAACAATTTTTTTAAGATAAACCTCAGAACAGAAAAAGAAGCAAAGGAATTCCTGAATTCCAAAAGGAGCCCCATTAAAAACCCAAAGAATGCAGAAGAACAGGTACTTGCCTTTGCGGGAAGGGAGATTTACGATGCGTTCTTTAAAAATTACACAACAAAACAATGGGGCATCCATCCCAGAGAGTTGGATGCATCAGTCACTGCAAGAATACCGATAAGAACTAACACTGATGACAGATATGTTAATGATCTATTTCAAGCCATGCCTGAAGACGGTTATTCCAAAGTATTTGAAAATTTACTGAAAAACATTGAGGTAATTCTGACCGCAGATTTTAAAAGAGTAAAACATCGAATTAAATTCAAAACGCTGCTTTATACTGGACCAATTGATGAGTTCTTTGATTATAAATACGGAAGATTACCGTACAGAAGTTTGCGGTTCAGATTTGAAACACACAATAAAGAGTTTTACCAGGATTGGTCTCAGATAAATTATCCTAATGATTATAAGTATACAAGAATTGTAGAGATCAAACACGCGACAGGACAGATAATTCCAAATACGACTATTGTAAAAGAATATCCTTGCGAAAAAGGGAGTCCATTTTATCCAATACCAAATCCTGACAATCAAAAAATCTATTTAAGATATAAAAGAGCTGCGGAAAAATTAAACAATGTCTATTTTATCGGAAGATTAGCACAATACAGATATTTAAATATGGATCAGATTGTTAAAGAAGCTTTAGATTTATTTAAAACGCTAAAAAATAAATACCAATTGTAATGTTTAAATAAAGCATACGCACTCTTAGGTGTATATTTTTTTAGGTAAAAAAAGCAGAAGAGATGTCAGTAAAAGATTAATTATTTCCGATTTTACCACCATGTAAACGGTAAATCTTGACTTCGGGATGGATGGAGTTTTTTCTAAATTCTATAAGTGAATCTTCATATTGAAATGTTTTTACAAGACGGCACTCATTCTCTAATGATCTGAAAAAGTTATAAAATGCCGGGTATTTAACCCTGTCTTCTTCTAAAGAATAATTGTCTCCGGTTTTCTCCCTGGAGACAACAACGTAATCAAATCCAATTTTTTTGTATTCACTTATAGTCAGCACTCCTAAACGTATAATCTCTATAGAGTGCTGTCCTGGATAATTTCTCAAAAATCTATCAGGACAATAAAAATATTCTATATTATAGGATGGTTCCCGGATATTTTTCATTTTAATCTCCAACGTTTTTAACGCATTTCCATGATAATCTTGTATTGTGTTAATTTTAGCTTTATATCTTAAGAATCTTCTGTATAAACTTACCTTGCTTTCGTTTAATGGTATTACGCCATGCGTACTCCCCTTTCCCTGTAATAATATGTGAGAGCCGCGGGGTATATTTTTTTCAATCCAATCTTTCGCCATTAAACGAGTATCTTTCCGCAAAAGCTGCTTATTGTGCTTAATTAGCCATAAGGTGTTTGGTAATAGTAATACAAGGATTATCAGTAAGAAAATCCACTGCCGTACTTTCTCTTTGAAGAATAAGTTTTCTAATAAATAAATTAAAAATCTGGAAGCCAGTAGTAAAAGCACAGGATAGGCCATGATGATCATTCTGGGCAAAGAAAACACCAGTAACGGTTGGACCACAAAAAAACCGGCTAACAGTGATAAGAGTAGTTTGTCCTTTATGTCTCTCTTGTAGATGGCGAAGAGGACACCTGCCACAGATAAAACGGCGAATGGTATTCCCATAGTAAAATCAGCACAAAACAAATTGATTATTTGATAGTAGAAACGCATTGCATATCTTTTTAATGTTGCAACTATTACACCACCATATGTATTTGTCGTATCGGTGTTCTGGTTTTCAAACACATCATGGGTCAAATCTGTATTCAGACTTGGCATTGAGTCAAACATACTTCCAACATTCACATTGAAAATTATTTCTTTCAAACTAGCATGATAATCGATAAATGTATAAGGTGTACATGTTACAAAAATGAATAAAGCAGGAATAAAAGACAATAATAATCCTTTTTTTGTAGAAATGTGGATAGCTTGATTGATAGCTTTGTGATTTCTCCTCCTTATTACTATAGCCATCAACAAAGGCATGACAAAGAAGATCATAGTATATTCAGTAGCAAGACCCAGGCCAAGGCTAACACCAGCCAGGACATAATCCCTTTTTCTACAATTCTTTAAAATATTAAAGACAAAAAAAATGCACAGGATTCCAAAGAATGTGGCTATGCTCCTGATTCTAATTGTCTGTGATTCAATGATATGGAGGGGTGTCACAGCCAGCATAAGTGCAGCACAAATGGCTATCTTATTACACCAAAATCTTTTACCAATTAAAAAAACCAGAATAATGGTTCCTATCCCAAAGAGTAAAGATGGCATCCTGCCTGCTACCAGGAAAGGAACCAGATTGTTAAAGAAAAGTATGCTGAAATCATCTAGTGAGTGTACAAAACCAAATAAGAAACTAAATATAAACAAAACTGCTTCAGTAAGAAATGTAATATAATAAGAGAGAGCCGGATGGGTGAAATAATGAGGATTTATATCACCGGCACCAAATTTCATTGCTTGTGCCAGATACCGCAAAGCGTCACCGGAAAATTCTAAAGGGTAGAACAAACCGGGGAGCCTTACAAGAATGGCTAATGGTACTATGGCAAAATAAAAGGTAAAATTTAATTTTGTAAATATTTTCATAATACGTAAAGATTACAGGTTTGAGAATTAAGAATATTGATTAAATTTAAATTCCCAGTTTTAAGCAAAGGAATTAAAAGGATAATTGGTGTATTTCATAACATGATATACATATTATATAATTTCTTGTAAAAGGTGTTTATATAATATGGGAACTATTGCTGGATACAATACGAATGAAATGTAACTTCACCTTAGATGAGTTGAATTATGTTCCGTAGAAAAAGGGTTATAAAATACACTATCGTTTTTCTCTGTTTATTTCTCTTCAATTTAATGGTATCGCATCAAGCACGGTGATTTCTACTTTCTTTGATTCACTGATGCCATTTCCATCATCAACGGTAAACACTACGGTATAGCTGCCACTCTGAGAAAAACTGGGTACCCACCAGAAATTCTTACGGCTTCCCCACGTTTCTCCCCGCTCACCAAATGAAGCTCCCTCTGGTATACCTGTTGCGGTATAGGTTATAGAGTTATTCATATTTCCTGTCTCTTCATCATCTTCAAGCTCGTTCGTATGCGGAGATATCAAGACAAGTTCACCTTCACGTACTGTGATATCTTGCAGACCGCTGAGAGTCAGTGTACCGTCACCTTCTGCATCAGAGCTATCGGATACTCTTACGATAAAACTGAAGCTTGCCTTTCTGCTTTCATTGTCTGTCACTGTCAGATTTGTAAAGTAATTACCAGTAGAATATCTGTGAGCAGTTATTTTTCTTGTAGCATTTCTGGAACCGTCACCAAAATCCCAGAGATATTCTAAAGACCCTCCGTCCAGATCAGTAGAAATTCCGGTAAAATAAATGAGAAATAATGGTGATATGCCAAACGGTAGATATGTTGGGCCATAATCCCGTATTCCGTCATTATCAAGGTCTCCATCTGCCTGGAGGTTGAGTATCCATGCTATGGCAATTGGATCTGTATTAAACGTATCGAGTAAAGAGTCCGCAACACCCAGGAAAGCAATATCTACGACAAAATCGGGAATGGTTAAGCTGTTAATGCCGGAAGCAAATACTACTTCACCAAGCTTCATACCTGTTGCAGGACTAATCCAATAACCTTTGCCAGAGAAAGGGAAGTTGTACGTTGCAATTTTTTCCGACAAAATATTTTTGTGATTGTCGTAATGATGAAAGTACATGCCAACTTTTTCTTCCGAGGTTAATCCATATGCCCGCATTAATTCGTCATCGAAAAGTTCTACTTCTGACATTCTCAAGTCGTTCTGGATTACCATATTTGAATACCATTGCAGGATATGAACATATTGCCGCTCTATAGGGCCGAGATAGATATTTGCCGCAAGTCCGGAATTTGCATTAGTGGAACCACTGTTATTCCAGAAAATAAGGCTGATTTCGTTAAAGAAGGCTGTCCAGCTTCGAATACGCATACCTAATGCAGAGTCAGTCATCCAGTTACCTGGCTCTGATTCAGCGGAACTATTACCATGTTCACCAACTATTACCGGTTTGTTTTGTAATTTCCAGAGTTTTGCCTGCTGCGATGTTACTTTGTCCGAATCTAACACGTTTTCATGGAGATACCAGTGTGGTGTGTTGATTTCTATCTCGTTTAATTCGGGTTGTGGAAAACTTGTTGTGATTAAGTGATTGTATGGATCCCACTCTCTTAAATATCCGGCTACTGTTTTGATCCAATCAGCATAGGCAGATCGTTCATTCTGAAGCTCCCAGATGTCAATATACGCTCCCCATCGGTTTATAACATAATCTATAAAACAAAACAGTTCTGATTGCGGTGGAACGTCGGAATTATTCGGAAGCAGATACCCGAACAGACCGAAGAAAATTCGATAGTCATTTGTTCGTAATTGTTTCATTAACAGATCAAAATACATTGCATTATCTTTGTAATAGATGGATAATGACTCATCAACCAAATCAGGTGAACAGTTACTCTGAGAAAAACGAAAAATATTAAATCCGGCCTGATTATAAGACTGTAAAAAGATATCCGTGCTGATTTTACCGCCAAATACCCCACTACGATCACCACCGTCCATCTGCTGGATGTTATTTGTTGATATACAAGTATTAAATCCGATCGGAACAAATGGTTCTCTGTTTTCAAACTGAAATCTAAAGGGATTAACCGGGTTCTGTCTCAGAAAACCTGGATTGCTTCCTTCAATAACGTTAAACGTACCGTTTCCTGTTGTTTGACTTCCCGTCGGAATATAGGTGAAAGAATAACTGTATGTCCAGATTCCAGACTCTTCAGGTGCAAACCTTACCTTCCACAAAGAATTATCCACTGCAATGGTATCGTAATAGAAGCCATGGATCTCTCTTATCTTACCGGAGGGAGAAACAAATTCTACCGTAATATCTATATCAAAGAAATTGTTCTGTTCTCCATAGTCTGCAGGATGCTCAAATGTCATTTCAAAAATATCGAATTTTCCCACTTCAGCAGGCTCTACAAGTTCCGGAGAGGTATAATGCACTTTCACTGACAGATCCTTTTGATCAACCGGTGTTGTTGATGCTGCATTCACAAGACCAGGTATTGTCATAAAAATCAGTAATACGAGAGAGAGGTTAATCAACTTTTCATTGATATACATTTTTTTCACTCCAGAATTAATTTTTAAAATAAACACTTGACTTAGTTTCTCACGAATGACCAGAAGAGTTTAAACTGGCGTCTCAAAGTTTTAAAGTGACCTTTAGTCAGTCTTGAGAAAACATATGATGGCCGTAAATAATAATTGATATATGCTTTTTTTGTCAACGTCTTGAGCTCTTCTAATGTAATATCGTTAATGACAGCTTCCGGAAAAAGTGTATTATCGCTAAAACGTAAGCCAGGGTTGCTCTCTGTTTTCTCAAAAAGCTTCGTTCCCGGATATGGCGAGACAATATGAAAAAGCGGATAATCCGGCCAAAGCTCATATGCAAATTTTACGATGTCTCTCATATCTTGCCGATCTGATTCGGGAAAACCTATCATAAAGAAGCATGCAGTATCGATTCCTGCTGTTTTTACCTGTTTCATCCCTTTGCGTATCTCGTCCATAGTTATGCCTTTGTTTATTGTCTTCAGTATTCTATCACTGCCAGCTTCCACACCAAAATGAATTAAGCGGCAACCCGCTTTCTTCATATAGCTGAGCAGTTCATCGTCTACGAGGTCAAAACGCGTTTGACAGCACCATGAAATTTGATAGTTTTTTTTGTCTATATACTTACAAAATTCTATAACCTGCTTACGGAAGACGGTAAATTCCAGATCAATGAAATATATGTTTCGTGTCCCAAAACTATTGATCACGTGTTCTAACTCCCGGATAAGTTTATCCACACTTTTTTTACGCACACCATGTCCATATGGCTTTAACAGGCAAAAACTGCAATCTGACGTGCAGCCACGGGTCATTTCAAGGATGCAGAAATTGTCACCTACCATCTCATAATAGTATTTGTTCATGGGAAGTAAGTGGAAAGCAGGAATAGGCAGCTCATTCAAGTCAACCAATTTTTGATCGGGATTTTCGATTATCTTATTGCCACTACGGTACGTGATACCTGAAGTTTCTGAAAATGTATGGTTATTACAAAGGTCTAAAATAGTATATTCAGGTTCTCCTCGTATAACGGCACACGCACCGGTTGCCTGAAGCATCTCCACAGGTCTCACTGTCCCGTGGCTGCCAGCGATATAGACCTCTGGAACAACTTTTTTTAGCTTGGAGACAGTGTCCAGAAATGGACTAATATCCAGAGATGGACATTGCCATCTGTCTAAACTCGTTGAGGTGATAAAAACCTTGTGATATCCCATCGCTCGTCTTGCCACTCTCTCCGGGCCTAACTGTTCCGCATTTGCATCGAGAATTGAAACATCTATACCTGCATTCTCAAGTATTGCCCCACAGTTTGCCAGGTCAAGAGGCTGCCATGTACGATTATAGATTCGTCCTTTTCTATTTACCAACCGCCCCTGAAATGGATTTACTAATAGAACTCTCATTTTCTTGTGCCTGTACTATCTGAGCGGTAAATCTCCTCTATAACATACAACGGTCTCTGTTTTACTTCATTAAAAATTCTTCCAATATATTCTCCTATTATGCCCAGACAAATCAACTGAATACCGCCTAAAAAGAGTATGCCTGCCATTATAGTAGCCCAGCCTTGAACGGTGTACCCCAAAACCTTCTGAACAAAGACACTGGCCATATACATAAACGCCAGAAAAGATGTACAATATCCAAGCCACGTTGCCAGTTTTAGAGGCATGTTTGAAAATGAAGTAATCCCATCAAAGGCAAATTTAATCATTTGACTATACGAATATTTTGTCTCTCCGACAAACCTCTTTTCTCTGGAATAGTAGACACCGGTCTGTTTAAAACCAATCCAGCTTGTCAGACCCCTGACAAATCTGTCCTTTTCTCTCAAACTCTTAAACTGTTCAACCGCCCGTTTACTCATTAACCTGAAATCACCCGCATCCAGGGGAATGTCAAATTTTATTATAAGCTTCAGTAATCGATAAAAAATTCCCGCAGAAAGAAGTTTCATTATGCTTTCACCCTTTCTCTTCTCACGAATACCATAGACTACATCATAGCCCTCCTCCCACTTTTTGACAAATTCAATTATTATTTCAGGAGGGTCTTGAAGGTCGGCATCAATTACCACTACTGCATCTCCGGCTGCCATGTCAATTCCGGCAGTGATCGCAATTTGGTGACCAAAATTTCTTGAAAATTTTATAACCCTGATATTAGAATCTGAATTTGCCAGACGTATCAATTTCTGATAAGAGCCGTCATTGCTTCCGTCATCTACAAAAACAATCTCATATGACAAAGTTTTGAGAGAATCTACTACATCTCTAACGCGACCATAAAACTTGTCAATGCCCTCATTCTCATTAAAGACAGGAACTACAATTGATATAATTCGTTCTCCATCAACTTGGTTTCCATTAAACATATCAGCACTTTCAGTTTTTTTTTCAATCATCGTGTTGGTTTTGGATATATTCTTCAATAATATAGTAATAAAACAGTAAAGCAAAGAATGTGTAAAGAAGCCGTTCAGTCGTTAAATGCATGTTGTTTTAGCACTCTCCTTTTATATCTATAATACAGCTCTTTTATGGGAGTTATCCAACATCCGAAAAATGAAAAACGGATTTTCTTAATTATACGCACTATTTGGGCCCTTCTCATTAATTGGTACATTTCATCTTTTTTGATATCTTTAGGGAGGTATACAAGAGTCGCCTGATTCCATTTGCAAAAATCGGGTTCAATGATCTTTCCGTATTTGTCAGCCATATCGTAAAATTGTGTTCCCGGGTAAGGTGCTGCAAAGGAAAACCAGGCCCTGTCCGTAGGAAGTGTAAAGGCAAAACGTATTGTATCATTAACTGTTTTTGATGTCTCTCCAATGTTTCCAATCATGTACATTCCCGCAACATAGAAACCATTTTTTTTTAAAAGATGGACGGCATTACTCGCTTTTTCAATAGTAATGCCTTTTTTAATGTTTTTTAAAATCTGCTGATTGCCTGACTCTATTCCTATGTAAATCCATTGTATACCTAAACGCTTCATAAGCCGTAGAACTCGTGGGGTTATAACATTAGCGTGGACCTGACATTGGAATTTAAATTTAAGATTACGTTTTTCCAGCTTAATTATCATTTCTTCCATGCGTTGTTCTGAATATATGAAAATATCATCCAAAACTATTATTTTCCTAAATCCAAGCGTTTGAGATATATAACCAAGAAATTCAACTATGTAATCTACAGAATGAAAACGCTTATTTGACGAGCGAAAACCATCTTTACAAAAAACACATTTGTATGGACAACCTCTGGCAGTAATAATAGGAAATTTCGGATCAAGCGATGGATCAAAAGCAGTTTCATCCAAATCTTCTTTTTTAGGGAAGGGAATAGAATCCATTTCCTCTTCGGTTAAAGGTTTTCCCTGAAAAATCTTTCTTTGAGAACAAATTGGTTTAGATGACGTTATCTGTCGCATACAGTGTTCACCTTCACCCTGTACAACAACATGTCCATGCTTCAGAGTTTCTTCCGGTAAAGAGGTAGGATGTACTCCACCATGGACTACGCTTACATTGGATTTCCGCATTAAGGCATCTCCAAGTGCCATCGCGTCCAGTGACTGGCTGGTCATGGAGGATATGCCAACGATACCGGGGTCATGGGTAAGTATCTGATCCGCTATGTCATCAATCGATAAATGAGCATAGTTTTTCTTGAAAAGATCAAATAATTTAACAGTATATCCACTTTGTCTGACAAAGCTTGATATATACATTATGCCATAGGGAGGCATTCTACGACCAGAGTAGGAACCGGAATCACTGTTTTTCTTAACACCGGGATTTGGATTATTTCTGGATCTAACCAGAATTAAATCAACCATTTACATTCCTTCGAATTCTCTTATTTAGTAAAATGTAATGCAGTATAATATCATTATAAATGACAAAATATATTTATTAAAAGATCGGTTCAGATATTTAAAACGGGTAACTGCCCTCTACGCAGACGAATTCCACCTAAAACGGTAAGCACCAGACTATAGACAGCAATTCCACAAGAAAAGCCGACTAAAAGACTGGATGGTCTGAGTATGATAAGTAATACTGTCATTAAAAGACTTGCAACAGTCGGGCGCCATAATCTTTTTAGAGATACAAATGGCAAATCATGTATTGTTGCATACTTAAACAATAGTATGCCTGTCAGACATTCTGTAAAAACCGTCGATATTGCGGCCCCGATGATCCCATACCTGGGAATCAATAAAACATTTAAAACTATATTTACTATTATAGAATATAACACTGTTTTCAAAAGAATATTTTGATAACCTCTGGCAATGAGCCCTGCCCACGGTACTATACGAATTACTGAAAAAGGTATGCACCAGATGAGGATCTGCAGCGCCAATATCGAATTTGTATAACCATCACCAAATCCAAGGTTTATAATCTTCGATGCAAACAGACAGCCACCAACTGATATTGGCAAACTGACAGCATATGTATGCGCAAGCGCAGTTTGATAAAGAGTCTTTTCACCGGCACTCCCGGATCTCAGTCTCGTTAGAGCCGGCAACAGACTCATTCCATATGAAAAACCAATATTTGCCAGAAAACAGATTAGAGTGTACGCGGCAGCGTAATAACCCACACTTTCTCTATCGCGGAAAAAACGCAGGAATATCAAATCGGAATTATAGATAAAAAGCCATAATATGGCCTGGCTGAGGAGTGGCAATGCACGTACAAAGATTGGTAATGCCGTGGCCATGTCCCAACAAAAACCTAATTTGTAGTTTCGTTGCCTCAAGGCCATGATCAACAGAAACGCAATACATAACTCACCGGATATTTGCGCAAATGGGACTCCCCATAACTTATCACAACTCTGCACGAGACAAAGTACTATACCCATAGTCAGCACTTCACCAATAATTATTGACAAACCGATTGGCAGTGCATTTTCAAGCCCCAGGTGGACCCATTTGGTACTGGCTGCTATCGGAATCAATGAAAAAAAGTATAAAGACATGATTGTTTTCTCCGGCTCCGGTAGAAATAGCTGTGCTCCCAGGATTGTAAAACCTGTGAGTAATACTGAAAGTGTCAAGCGGGCGCTCAATACAGCAGATGCCAGATGATTGACAGAATCGGGGAATTTGGCAATCTCTCTGGTACCAACCACTTCGATACCAAAATCAGCTATTTTTGAAAAATACAAAGTAACACCAGCCGCAACTGCTATTACTCCATAACTCTCAGCTCCTAAAATCCGCGCCAGATAAATAGTCACACCAAACGCTATTACACGGGAGACCATCTCTCCGGTACCTAAAGTCAGAAAATTACCGGCGACATTACTACTGTCACTCATTTTTCACCATGTTATGTCTCGATGTCATTGACATTCTAGATTCTAAATTGTGTAACAAGGTTAGTTAACATTAATCAAAAACAGGACTTTATCTGTGTGTTTCTTGATGATACTTCCAGTCGTTTTTTGATGTTCTTTCATGCCTGAAATCAAGATTGCCTGGAAAATTGTTTATGTTTATTCAGGCAGCAAACTGACATGTTGCCTGAGCTTTCTCAGACTGGTCTCCAGTGACAGACCGCGCATACAGACGTGACCCCACACATCCAGATGCAGTAATCTCATAGTGAGGCCCTGATCAGATTGACTCATAATATTGTGCATCTGCCCCTGAGACAACTCGAACAAATCCTTGACAAAAGACTCATCGAAATATGCCGGTGAAACTTTCATACGCTCAAAGGCTGTTGTCCAGAACCCAATCTTGGTTCTCCGGCTCAGTTCACGTGGAATATATCTGTCGGCTACCTTGCGGACCACCCACTTGTCTCTTATTCCGGGATGCGCTTTCTCAAATGCTGTTGGAGAAAGTCTAATCTTGTATCGATATGGCATATTTACCGCTATTTTGACAACCTCATTGTCCAGGAATGGAAATCTAGCTTCAATACTGGCAGCCATGCCAAGGCTATCGTTTCGGTGCAACAATGTTCGCAGGTGATAGTTCAGATATTCTACCGTACGTATATTACCTTCCTCGATTTTTGTGGATACTATCTTTGAGGCAAAGTTATGAACATTTTGTGTTTCCTCCACGGTTTCACACCGGTTTAGAAGCATCTTTACAACCTCTTTTCCATTTCCCTCACACGGCCAGATAATTTTTCCCAAATCAGGAATTTTGTTTACAAGTGTTTTCAACCACACGACAAACCTATAGTAAGTATTTACGAGCCTCTCTCTTCCCAGCCATGGATACCCCAGGAAACACTCGTCTGAACCTTCACCGGAAAGCATTCCTTTCACCCGGTGCTTTTGAACCAGTCTGGATACCATCAGAAACGGAGCACAGTTTGGGTGATAAGTAAATGGATGCTCATAATGTTTCATTACTTCAGGCATCAGATCAATGAAATCCTGTTCATTAACGTCTACCGTCCTGAGTTCAAGTTTCAAATGCTGAGACAGCTTCAGGGCCGCGTCATATTCGCTCCAGCGGCCTTTTATATTTGCATGAAAGATAGCAAGGTTATTATGCCTTTTGGCCGCCATGGCCATTAACAATGAAGAGTCAACTCCTCCACTGCAAAACGCTCCGACTCTGGAATCCGCAAACATATGTTTCTCAACACTCTTTAGCAGTAAGTCCTCCATCTTATCTACTATTTGTCCCGGTTTAATTCTGGCTAAATTATCTATATAGTCGGGGTCCCAGAAGTCCTGCATAGAGAAAAATCTTGAAGACTCTGCAGGTTTGCCATTCCGAACAAAAATCATACTGCCAGGAGCAAGGGATTTAACTTTCCTGTAAAAGGTAAACCCCTTGGTGGGACCACCAAACCCAAGGAGATAAGATGAAATAGAAAACTGGTCCGGTTTGAAATTGATCCACGGTCCCATTGCCTTAATTTCAGAAGCAAAGGTAAATATACGATCATCACCATATACAAAGAGGGGTTTCATACCAAATCTATCACGCGCCAGGAGCAACGACCTCTCCACTGTATCATACAGGCCAAAGGCGAACATGCCTTCCAGTTTCTGGAGGACAGATTCTGCATCACCATTGAGAAGGCATTGCAGCAGTACTTCTGTATCACTGGTGGTCTGAAAAGTAACGTTTTTCTCTATCAGCTCAGCACGGAGATCTCTGAAATTGTAGATCTCGCCATTAAAAACCAGGCAGTAACGTCTACTTTTATCCCAAAATGGCTGATTGCTGCGGGAATGTAAATCTATAAGAGTCAATCTTTTATGTACCATGCCTACACCCTCAGAAGCGTAAATTCCATGAGCATCCGGGCCGCGATGATGTAGCAAGTTGGCCGAATTGGTCAAATCTTCCAAGGCTGGTGTAACCGAAGAGTTACGATAAATTATTCCGAATAGACCGCACATATATGAAATCTTCCAATCACGTCAAGATGAGTTTTTATTATCTATAAGTAATAGCTATTTTTTTACTATTTCGTGCTCATAATAGCTTTGAGGATTATCTTCTTCACCCTTCCGTTTATTGTCAGTTACAACTTTTATACCACCGGCTTCTAATATTTTCATCATCATAGATTTTCCTGAGCGTGGTAGAACTGAACAATTGTTATAACATAATGCATTTGTTTTCCTTTATTTTTAATCTCAGATTTAATCACTTTACTTTATAATAATAAGATAATTGAAAATTGCAACAAGGCTGCAGAATTGTCTTGAAGCCTGACATTAAGGACCATTGAGACTTGAAAAATATTTCAGCGAAAACGGTCAAGGATGTCCTTCGGTATACCATTTACAATTGTCAGGAAAACTATAAAGAGTATACATCCAAGTGGGAGAAGAATTACCAGTATTAACCATGCTTCCTCTATCACTAAACTTAAACCCCACAGGCAGGTTGCCATTAGAAATGCTGCCAACAGAGGTCTCACCGCCGGAATGAGGTTTATCTGAAAACCGATTAGATTAACAGCGATAAACCCGCATCCGAGTATAAACCCTTCAGCAATTACCGTGGCCGTAGCGGCTCCCGTCAACCCAAAGAGAGGGATGAGAAGGAAGTTTAGACCAATGTTGATTACGGTAGCAGTAATCATAATCCATGTTTCGATTCTCATATGATTGCTGACGACCAGGATATTATGAATTGTACCTTCAAGAAAAATGAATCCTATACTCAAGACAAGCAGCTTGAATGCCATGGCCCCTTCTATAAATTCAGGACCAAAGATCGTACTGAGGATAGGAGAGGCAAGGACTATTCCTCCCACAACCAGGAGAGCACTCACTGCTGCAGATAGCTCAATAGAACGACCCGCAAATTCAGAAACATGAAATATTCCGTTTTTCAATGATCGAGCCATGCCCGGTAAATAAGAAATCTGGATAACACAGGCTAGTGCGTACAGCAAATAACATATACGATAAGGGGCGGTGTAGAGCCCAACCTCTCTTTCTCCCAGCAAAAAGCCGAGAAGTACAACATCAAATGTTAATATTAGTGTTCTTAACAAGCAAGAGATGAACAGAAACCCGGAACGCTTCAGGATGTTCCACCCTTCATGAAAGACTAATTTGACTCGACCGAAAGACCGGATATGGATTAGCAGCAGAATCGCAGCACACATATCACTGACAAACATTGCCAGTGGGACCCGGTACACATCCTCCAAGCCATGTACGGTAAGGATTACCAGGATTACGTACATCAGTTTGCCCAGAATTAACGCAACACCAACCGGACGGTTCCGTTCAAGGCCCCTGTATACCCAGGAGATGTCGAGGGCCAGGGAAAAGAAAGATAATGCTGAGAGAAGTAAAACAAAACGGACCGTCCCTGGTTTATCAATCAGGAAAGAAATAATTGCCATAGAGGTCATCGCTATGATTGCCATGCCAATACGTATCAAAATTGCACTGAACGCTATTGAAGCGGCATATTGTGGTCTATGCGAAACTTCCAGAGCACCGATATCATCGAAACCGGCCCGTACAATGAGGTTAAAAAAACTGCACATTGCAAAAGCAAATCCGATAATTCCAAACCCTTCCGGGCCAAGTGTACGGGCAATGTATGTCAACCCGACAAAAGCTACGCATCGAGAAATTATCTCGCTGCTTCCTAAAGCCGTAATATTGCTTATAACGTTAGCCGATTGAGACAATTTCATTGTTGCCATATGAACTTCCTTGCAGTTGTTGGATTTTACCTACTACCATTTGAGTAACGGCAGTGTAACTTTCCTTGTCGTAAGGACCTTGAAATCATCATCACCACCACTTTTTCTTGAGTTTTGCTGCAATCATAGTCCTGATTAATTGAAGAGGTTGAAAAACAATGCTGGACCACATTGACATTTCATGTGTGCAGAAACACTTTTTTGCCCTGATTGCAGTGAGGAGTTTTCTGGATTCCGGAGATTTCCATATTTCAAAGAAATTTCTGTTTCGCAAATTCCCGAGAGGCTCATGGATTTCACAAACACTTGTATCTCCGTTAGCGTACACGACACCACTCAAAACGCCTGCGAGACAGGGAATGACCTGTCGCCTCTTCCGGATTGTTTCACATTTGGCATATTGCAGCAAAGGTCCCACCTGGGAGCCACCCCGTTTTTTTTCACGTTTTCTCCACAACTTTTCTAGGTGAGCATAAAGCTCTCGGTACTGTTCTAAAACAGGTTTTCTAAGAGCCTGATTCATCCAATTATCTCGAATTAAAGCAATACCGTGATGTTCCATTAAAGGACAATTATCAAAAAGAAAATGAGACAATTTTCGAACTTCTTCAATATTCTCTGATGTTACCGTTGACTCAGCATGTATTTGCAATCTCGTGTCATGTTTTCCTAATTTTGACAGCATATTATAGGTATCGAGTGCCTTTTGAAACGACTCCTTATTCCCTCTCAATGTATTGTGATAATCGGCCATACCATCAAATGATATTTCAATAACCAATAAGTCCAGGGTCATTTCTTTCAACACTTTACGCACCTGATGATACGTTCGGTCTGTAAAATATCCATTCGTGGATACGTAGATTTTTTTTACTGCATTGTTGTTTATGAAGAGGCGGCATATCTCACAGAAATCATCTCTGATGAATGGTTCTCCTCCTGTAATATTAAGATTTTCTATATGAGCTAACTCTTCAGAAAACTTTTTGATCTCATTAAATGTCAGGTCGTCTTTTTTATTGAGTTTTGTCCAGTAAAAACAGTGTCCACAGGACAGATTGCAGGTAGATGTAATATATAAAACCAGGAAGGGAGGGGTTGCTGTCCGATCAATCCTTAATCCTTGCAAGGCTATTCTTTCATATCGGACAATGCTCTTTATCAGGTGCATTATTTAAACAAATATTTTTATATCAGGAAAAAGCTCTCTTATTTTAAGATAGTTAAGACTGGGACTGGAAGTAAAGTCCATACGTATAGTTTCTAGGAAACCCACAATCTAAACAGTTTAATGAGCTGTTCGGCAGAATTTGACCATCGGAATTTTTCAGACAGGGCAATGGCAGAATGCCTAAGCTGCTGCGCAAGTCCTTGTTCTTCAAGCAGACTTATCATGGCCATTTCGATATCTTGTTCGTTCTTCGGGCCAACAGCTATGACAGCACCCCCTAACAGTTCCGGTAACGGACTCTCAGTCGTTGCGATTATCGGTGTGCCACAAGAAACCGCTTCAATTCCAGGCAATCCAAAACCTTCCATAATTGAAGGAACTATCAGGGCCTCTGCTCCCTGGTAAAGTGCTTTCAGATCATTATCTGGCTGAAATCCGAGATGGTATATATATTCTTCTTCACCAGGATTGTCCTTTGCACAAGTCGGATTTATACCCGGCGGCAGAGAGTCCTCTGGGCTGATAATCACAAGTGACAGGGTATCCTGCAGGCGTTTCTGCTTTAATCGCCTGAACGAACTTATGAGTACTCCCAGGTTTTTATGTGGACCATTATCACCCACATAGAGTAGATAAGGTAGAGTAAACCCGTGACGCTTGCTCACCATCCGTTGAACATCAGATCGTTTAGTGGGAAGGCCGAACGTAGAGTCGGCACCGTATGGAACGACACCTATTCTCTCTTTTGGCAGTTTAAACACTTGTTGAAGATGTTCCTGCATGAATGTAGAACCGGTCAGAACATATTCGGCCTGTCTAAGGGCCAGGCAGACCTTAGCCCTGCGCAGGAACCTGTGCCCAGAGTTCAATACAGTAAGATCGGGATACAACTCAGGAATTACATCATGAATCGTGACAACGCGGTGTTTCGGCTTTGTCACAAAAAAGTAGCTGTCAACAGAAGGGAAGAACAAGAGGTCTAAGGATTGTTGTGCCACGGTCCGTGTCATTTTCCACATATCGGTAAAACGACGACGACCTATTCCGGTCGTATCAGTCTTCAATTTACGCGAATGAACCGGTACCACCTTTGTGTGTTCGGGCCAGTAATGTTCATTTTCTCCGGTTGAATAGTCGAACAGGATGTATTCATTGTCATGGTCACACTCCAGTAGTGCAAGTACGAGTGATCGCGTGAAACGACCAAACCCACGTGGATTTGTCCATGTTGTAATATCGATGCCTATGCGCACAACATGAGTCTCAATTCAAACAGTTGGGGACGTGACTGGTTCGATGTCAGCAGTAATGTTGTAAAAATAGAATAATTTGTATCCATTTCACACAAGATGCTAATAATGAAGTTCTGGCCCACTTGCTTTTCTGGATAATGATGAGAGTCTCTTTGGGACATCTTGATATCTTTATGGCAATTAAAAAAAAGGTTTTCCACCAACAATTATATTCTGTGACGGCGAGGGATATCTCCTGTTGTACGTATACTATGAACGTAATCTTCTATAGACATTCTCGGCCTACCCAGTTCTTCCCATGTATTCAAACTTTGAAACGGTTCATGAATATTGTTGGCAATATTCATGGACTTGAAAGCATCCGGACGTGCCAACCGAAAGAATACTGCAATCCTCAGGGCCAGGAGTGGGATAGAAATAACCTTGATACGAGGATCGAATGCCTTGGCAAAACGAAGAGCAGCTTCTCTAAAGGTCAGAGCTTTGCAACCTTGTATATTAAACATTTTGTTCCAACAGGCAGGTTTTTGAAACAAATCCACCAATTGACGGGCATAATCATCACCAGCAATCCAGTATCTGACAAAGGGTTGATGGCCGGCGTAGAGTAATAATCTCCCTCGCAGAAACAGAGGCAGGGTCTCCATAAAGACTGTTGGCCGCGTGATCAGGAACGGATGTCCGGAACTCCTGATCGCTTCTTCAGCTTGAAATTTCTGAAACGCATCAGGCCAATCCATATTGAGCGTAATCCCAAAGCCGCTGATCTTTGCGATAAGGATATCTTTCCTGTCTTCAACTGCTTTCAAGACATTACAAGTACCATCCAGTTCCGGTCTGAAAGGACTACTATGAGCATACGTAGCCAGATTTAAATAGATAATTTCTACGTTTTGAGCTGCTGCAATTAAACTATTGATATCCCTCAGGTCACCGTGGACAATTTCAACTTCCTCAGGAAGAACAGCAGATGCTTTGCTCGTGTGACGTGACAAGGCTCTAACGTTAAAACCTTTTTTTACTAAACGCCTCACAACAGGACGACCGAGAACTCCATGGGCTCCGATAACGAGAATCCGTTTATTCAATCTTCTTTTCAATTATATAATCGATAAACAAAAATTCTATCTCCGCCACAAATTTAAAGAGAACACAATGTTGTTAACATATAAAAACCTAGTGATTTTTTCATTTTATGCCAAAATCATTAAACACTTTTAACATCTGCATTGACGATTTCTCCCAAGAAAAAGTGGCTGCTCTTTGAATTGATTTACAAACAAGTTCATTTCTTAACTCATCATTTCCCAGAATTGTAGCCAGACAATCCTTAAGATCATCAGGGTTGTATGGATCAAAAAAGAGACCCGCATCACCCACGACTTCCGGCAGTGAAGTGGTTCTGCTTCCTATTACGGGTGTACCACAAGCCATAGCTTCAACAGCGGTAAGTCCAAATCCCTCGATAAAAGATGGCAGAACAAAAACGACAGCAGCGTTATAAAAACACACTAATTCTTCGTCAGGAATGAATCCGGTAAAAATAATCTTGTCCTTTAACCGAAGACAATTTATCAAGCCTTGCAGGCTATTATCTATAAGAAAAACATCCTTCTTATAATCCCCAACCAGGACTAATTTGATATTTTTGTTCTCCGTTTCATTTATTAATTTGGAATAAGCTTTCACCAGGGTTGCAAGGTTCTTATGTGGTGCAATTCCTCCAACATAGAGTATGAATTTAGTAGAAATATCCATGCCATGACGAAGAAGGGTTTCATGGAACAAATCTGTTCCTGGAAACTGACAAAAAACTTTATCCGGGGCCTCGGCAACAACTCTTATACAATTTTCTGATATTTGAAAACGTTCTATAATTCCTTTTTTTGAAAACTCAGATACTGTTAGTATTAAATCAGCCTGTTTGTTCGCAACCCAAACCTTAATGTCCCAGAAGAAACGATGCTTTCGGTTATTAAAAATCAATTGAGGGTATTTTTCGGCAATCACATCATGTATCACCACTATCTTTTTTGCCTTTGTAAAAACGGGAAAATAGGTATAGACGGAAGGGTAAAACAATAAATCCAGGTGCTCCCTTGAAACAGCTTTTGATGCCTTCCACATATCCTTTAAGGACCGATTTCCAGACGACGAAGCGGCCTTACTTGGTGCTTCTAAGATATCGAAACAGATACGTGAAACATCGGCAGGAAACTCACCCGTTTTGTCAGTTTCCGGATCTACAAAAAGAATATATTCATTTGCTTTGTCCTGCTTGAGAAGAGTATTCAACAGCCCTCTTGTAAAACGCCCGTATCCTCGCTGATTTGACCAACAGGCAGCATCTATTCCTATCCTCATTTATTAGCTTTTTCTGGTACTGAAATCTAAAATCATGCTATAAGGCCATCCAGTCATTGTTCTGCTTAATGTCCCTCAAATAAGTCCGTATTTCACCCCTGTAATACATCCAAAACATACTCTATAAATCATAAAAACAAGATGGGTATTGCCTCAATAATAAGAGCAGATTTTACTCAGAATCCAAACCCCCGCTGTTACCGTTTTGTTGAAGGCATTGGACCCTCAACAACGTTATATCCTCCCCCTGTAATGCTTGGGCCTTCCACTATCCAAATTGACCGGCCCGAATACTCTTTTTGTAATCGGTTCCGAATATCCTCATTCTTGTCCCACGCGTAGATCGGTACGTCAGTGTGAAGATCAACAGGATTGTAAATGGCTGCCGAGACATAATCAGGTTCTCTGTTACCTCTAATCAAAACAAGGCTCTTTCCAAAATTATTTTCTTTTGCAAGATGGCGAATATCAGGTCGCATTCCACGATAGAGGTGATATTTGTCTATGGCACGCCATGGAAAAAAGTTTATTAATGTTATAAAACATAGCAAAAAACCCCCACATATCACCCTGTTACCCTGATGAGTAACGGGAGACAAATCGGATTCCAACCTGCCGGCAAGTACCTGAATTCCTCTGACTGTCAGAGCAATGCATGGAACAATAGCTAAATACCAATACCTTGCCCCAAAGTCAGGCCCACCACTAAACCAGTAAAATGCGTGTGCTGCGATAACGGTAAAAATAGCAGACAACATGAGATAATCATTTCTCTGTTTTACTCTTGAAAACAGCATAACAGCAAAAAATATCAAAGAGCCAGTACTCCATCCAAGCAGCTCTATGTTAATTGAGAAAATATTAAGATTTGAGTTTACCAGTACATCCATGAAACCATGGCCGGGATACGGGTCATGGGGCCACTCAAACCCACGCTCCGGCCCAAAGCCAAGTGCATTTGTCATATGGCCATAATATTTGTCAAAATATGCCATTATGGGAAACTTCAACGGGTTGCCCGTTAAAAACTTATTATACGGTAAAGCCAATGAACCTAGAATGATAGCGCCAAATACAAACCCTGCGATAGCAGAAAGCCTTAGTCTCTGCCCGCCTAATCCGATAGCCCAGAGACCAAGAAGCCCCGCAACGATTACACCCTCCAGAGGTCTTGTCAGGCTCACCATTCCAACTGATAATCCTCCAATCCAGGCCCATGATACCTTGCCGGTCTTTCTTGACCAAACTACTGCAACTGCAGAAATCAAGGTGCAGAGAAGAGTTAGTGTATGCGTCATGAAGTTTGTAGCCATAAATATAAACCAGGGTGATATGCATAATAAAAGGGTCGCTATACGAGCAGTATATCTGTCATATATTGTTCGTATGAAGATATATGCAAGCAGCGTACTAAAACCCCCAAGGACAGGATTAACCATCCATGGCACTCCAAAAAACATTCCTATTGCCAGTATTGCCGGCCAACCGGGAGAGACTGGTGAATACCACCTGTTATCTTCATAGGTCATAAGGTCAATATTAAAAGCTTCCGGGACAGGAGCGGCAGGCATTGTGAGCATGCCTGCCGCAAAATATTTTGCATGATATAGATATCCGACTTCATCCGGAATGTGAGGATGCCTTTCATAAGATATAATACTGAGAACAGCAGCAAGCAAAGTTACCCCTACAGAAGCAACTATTGCAAAGGGGTCAATACCGTCGTAATCATTTTTCCTTCCTGACCGTTTTAGTATTTTATCTAATACCTGCTTTAGGGCTATGAGTGTCTCCTCTGGAAGATTCCAAACAACTAATATAACAGTTGCCAGGTTCAGGAGTTGTATAAAAGTTGCAAATGGAAGTTCTAATGAATAAGTAAATATCTCGCGTGAAACTGTCGCACTTGACAAAGAAAAGAGTAATCCAATACTCAGCAACTGCCAAAACTTAAAGGTGCGACAAAGCCAGGTTTGAATATCAGGCCAGAGAGTTCTGAAACTCGCCACAACAAGAACTGTTTGAGTCAGGAGAAAAAAAAGAAGAAAGAGATTAGTCCCTGTCAAAAGACTATGCAGAGGTTTGTAATGTTGATATCTTACATACGGACCAGCGTTAATCAGTTGCAAGGCCACAGCTTGTCCGATAATGGAGAGTGCAAACCAGAAGGATGATTTTCTCAATCGCCTATGTATTGTACAGCCCCGTATAATTAGAGCAATGCCAACAGAAACAGGCAGGCAAAACTCCCCATTGAGCCCACCCTTAGCATCGTGAAATTGAGGACAGTAATAAGCCCATGCAAAAAAAGATATACTACCCAAAAAATATAATAACTGTTTTAATCTGAACAAAACAATTTACCTGTCTGAAAAGAAAGTAACAGTACCTGGACGGTTAAAAGAAAATGAGATTGTTCCAGCTTCCACCTTTGTTCCTATGTTCATCTGTCCCATATCAATTCCGTTGTGTACTCTATCGGTCAGCGTAATATTGTAAATTCCCACCGGAACATTATTAATAACAATATCAGTATGACCATGTTTTTCATTTAAGATGACAATTGTGATTTGTCCCTCATGAGACATAAAAGCTACAGGTTTCACAGCATAATTGCTGCTCTTTATATCAACACGAACATATTTTGGCAGAATATACTTACTATATTGTTGAAATGCATAATATTTAGAATTTGGATATGCGAAGGAGGTATTAGGATGGAAACCGTTAAAATACGGTGCGTTACTTTCATCCCCATCAAACCCTGTCAATATATAATGTTCCCCGGGATTTCCATGTTTCAGAGCCTGCCAGTTAAGTCCAAAATTTTGATAAAAACTAACATCAGCCCAGACAAGGGATTTGTAAATGTCTCGTGAAATATTAGAGGAATCTCCCCATTCAGTTTGTGCTGTCTTCATTCCGGTTGTCTGTGCACGACTACGTATATTATTCAATGTTGACTTTCTCAAGCCTCCGTAGCCATGAAATGAGAGCGTATCAACATAAGGGAGTAAGTCAGGATAATCTCCCTGCAATTCATCAAAAAATGGTAAAACATTTTTACTCCTCATCGTATCAGGATAACGCAATTTAATGTTTGTATACCCTTCGGATTGTAATCGATTAACTAAGGCTCGCATATTTCTGAGAAGTTGTGGTTTTGACATAACGGTATTATTGTCAGGCTCATTAGAAGGAGTGATATAATCCGGTATTATATCGAATTGGTCATCCATCCTCTTTATACATCCTACTATTAATTCTGCGTATTCTTCCGGTTCTGTCAAATGCCATTGTATAGTATCTTTTGGATAGTCAAAAGTAATAACATGTAGGTCTAATGTCAACTTTTCCCCATGCTCTTCAATCAGTTTTTTCATAGGAATAACATAATCTTCTAAATACGGATCAAAACCTCTCCAATCTATCTGTGTATAGTCAAAATTATTGCAGTCTTCATTATCGTTATCCATCTCAATTCCGAACTTACCACTGGGACTGAACTCAAAACGAACTGCTGTAATTCCAAGGTCATTAACTGCGTTGCTTAAAAGCTTATTTAGTATGGATTTCTGTACTGGTTGCGTATTATTTTCTAAGGTATCCAGATCATCCATCCACCTGTTTATAGTAACTTCCCAGCCTCCCCAAGTCTGAAATTGCTTTGAAGTATCAAGCGTTAGCAAGACTTCCGATCTGAATTGTTGCATAACTGATATCTTTAAAATGATAATTAATAGAAAGAGAGGAATAGTAATTATCAAAATTTTTCTGAGACCAAAGTGTTTATAAATTGTTTTTAACACAACTTAGGCTATAACAGCAGTTAATGTTCCTGTAACTAATTTGTTTATAATTTTTCGCCCCAGCCTCTTTTGATATTCCATTTATCATCTCTTAAAGCCGTGACTTATTGTATGGTTTTCTATATTTTGCGACTTAACAAGTCTGTACATTCGTATATTACTGCTTGTACTGGGTATTGAAAAAAAACCTAACCCCTGCGGGATTTTACTGTAGACTATCTCTAATCCCTCTAAGTCTATGTCAGTGCCCAAAACCCATATCTCATCACCAATATCTACTTTAAATTTATCTAGTTCAGCGTATTCTTCGATATAATTTGCAATAGTCATTACCTTAAAGTTGCCTAGCTTAATCCATGTTTCAGTTGAATTAGTAAGGTCCGGTCTTCCGGAAGACCGTGAAACATACTTCGCGCCTACTATCTGAGCATTGTAGTGAAAAACGTTTCCTGTCCAACCGTCGTGAACAATAATAACAGTACGACTTGGGCCATGATATGATGTCATATCCTGTAACGCAGACTTTATGTCGTCCGAAAAGTGAAATCCCTCTGCAAATACAGGAAACTGAAAATGTTTTTTTTTGTATGTCTGGTGCAGGATACCTCCGTAAATATGATAAAGAAATCCTCCGGTGTAAAGCTTCCCATCGTGTGTTTCAATGAATGCACGATTGAAGATATTTGAAACCCGATCAGGCGTGAAATGACCCAATCCGATAAAAAGATGCAGAGAACTAAGTGTTAAAATCCCCAACCACACAAGAGTTACACGTAAATGGTATCCTTTTATTAAAATTTCAGCAAGATTTTTTAATCCGACTATACTGCATAGTACTACAGGAAAGACTGTCAATAAAAAATAACGTGGCGTAGTTGTCGAACCAAAATAGAATAGAAATACCGGTAAACACCACACCAAGACACATATAAACAGCTTTTGTCTCTCTTCCAGCAGATCTCTAAATCCCCATACAGCAAAAATCAATGGAAATGGTGAGATAGACCAGATCAGATAGTACCAGAATTTTGTATGGTAACGAGGATTAAACAGATGTGTCTTAATAGTGGAGTGAATATTATCCATATGTGGATCGAATGAAAAAATTAATGCATAGATAATAATCATTACGATTCCTATGGCCGCACATTTAAGGACCGTCTTCTTAATCGAATTATGATTAAAATAAATAAGCATGGCTATAATGGGCGTTAACAAAACTGTATCGGCACGGATTAGGATACCTAAACCAAAGAGAGCTAACGCCAGTGACTCAATACCCTTTTTTGGTAAATTTGACAATAAAGCTATTGATGCTAAAGCAAATACAAGTGCAACAATAGCAGTATTGCCATAGCGGCTGTTCGTCCAGAGTATCGGGTTAATGTAGAGACAGAATGCCATTAGAATCCGCTCGGAATACTTCAGTTCTTTGCGAAATGAGACAATTGAAAATAACGGTATCATGGTCCCTGCAATTACTGACAGTGTAATCATTATCAATGGGATATGGGTAACGTTACTACCAAATACCATATCAATAATTTGCACTAATCTATAATAACCTACCTGAGGACCATAGCGGTAAGTATCCCCAATGTTATCACGCACAAGCGCCGCTATTCCGGTAGCTATTGAGAGGTCATCAGTCTCCCAGAAAAAACTGTAGTTGGCAAATAGCAATCGACCTATTAAAAAAGCGGCAAATAATACAGAAATGCTTGCTAATTTGACTGTTTTGCTGGTATTACCGGAAATTATATCACGATACAATCTTGTCTTTTCACCGTTCATACTGTCTTCACCACATCCTGGTCTTTAAGAAAATTCCTGGTGTATCCGGCTACCTTCCGTCCATCCCGTATTGCATAATTTATGCCCCTGTCTTCAGGGTAAATCTGGGCCATACTGGCAATATAAAAACCGTCAACCGGGGTAGCATAATCCGGTATAATGTGTCGGTATCCGCAAGAAACAATAGGCTGAGCATGTTTCGCTCTCCACACCTTGTAGTTAATTATCCAGTCTGGGCTAAATTCAGGAAATATGCGTCGTATATACGGTAGAGCAAACAAGAGAAGTTTTTTATCCTCCAATCCAAACATTTCTTCATTCGGCAGAAGATATTTGGACAAATAAACAATGTGATGTCCTGAATAATGAACAGGTGATTCAATGTTTGTATGTTCAATGATACCAACAAAAGGGAAAGAGGGATCATTTACATTAATCCAATACAGTTTTGACAGGCTTCGGTCTAACTGTAGTACCAGGCACACATTCGCCAGGTAATTTATCTTAATAAGACTTTTTGTAAACTCATCAGACACATGAGAACGCATCAGGCTTGAAATTACAGGCAAAGCAGTAGTCGCAATAGCGGCATCACATGGTAAAACTTCACCATTGGCAATCACGCCGGTAATGCGGCGATTCCTCACTTCCAGGCCTCTTGCTGATGATCTGTAACAAATAGTGCCACCATGAGAAGAGATAAAGTTGACAATATGATCTATAATTACAGCAAAACCACCACGAAAATAAATGAGCTGCTCTTCTCCCATCCTACCTCGGCTGCCTCCCCGTAATACAAGTTTTGCCCATAACCATGCTGCTGATATACTGGAGGCATAATCGCCAAACTTACCAGCTAAAAGAGGTTCCCATACAACGCTGAAAACCTCTTTACCGACAAGAGAAGATATCCATTCAGCCGCGGGAATATCGTCCAACTTCAACCAATCCTTATATCTACGGGCCTTCAATACCAGTAAACCGAGTTTAAATCTGTTGTACAATGACAGAGGAGTGAAACGCAAGAGATCAACAGGGGTAGATAAACGATAAAGATTATTAGAGAAATACATTCCTGTCTGCGTTGGAGATTTTATCATACACCTGTTCAGTTTCAAATCATCAATCAGTTCAATGACATGGCGATCATTGTTAAAGCAATGATGGTAAAAACGTTCAAGACGAGTTTCTCCAACAGAAAAACTTCCTGCAAGACCACCGATCTGATCGTCCGCCTCAAGCAGTGTAACCCTGATTCCACAGCGTGTTAATTCATAAGCAGCCGCTAAACCGGTGAAACCGCCACCGATAACAATAACATGCATTTTATTTAAATTGTTTTTCGTATCGCTTGCCATAAAAAAAAGTCCTCTTTCCAATAAATAAATAAATAATACACTTTTGTTATCGGTTATCAGTTTCTCGTTTCAACGCACTGGTTTTTCCAAGTTTCCAGATAGTAAAAACCAGTAACATCGTAAGTAAAATTATTGTAGTTGGCAATAATGAGCTGCCAAGAATTGGGTGACCTTCGGGAGCGGTAGCACGCAAAACTGATAGCCATGGAAGTTGTAGTCCTTCTGTAATAACACGGCACCATGACTCCGGAACGGGTTCGCGCACCATACTGATAACCCATGAATGTAATAGAATTGGGATGACAATAATGATAAGCCAGCGGCGTGGAATCCTGACAAGGTGGTCACATGCAGAGAGATAGATCAGAGGTATCAGAGGTACCAGATACCGAAATCCCGAGTTGAATTGTATTCTGGAATACTGGTTGGCTGCACAGAAAGAGAGAAACAGAATAAAAAAAATAGTTGTCAATATTCTTTCCGGTTGTGTCAGTATCAGTTTGTTTTTTTTATAAAAACATGTCGGGATAAGCCCTATTGCTAAAATTGGCCCGTATGTATACATTCCGTATGACGGGGAAAAAAGATTCAGGTAAAAGAGGTCCAATGAAGGCCAGGTAAACCCCCGAAATCCACTATCAGAATAAGGGTTTCTGAAGTAATATCCCTCCGTAGTGGTAACATTTGGCATCCAATACTGACCGGGAAGGAACGGATTCCCAAACATTGACCATTGACTGTAGCACAGGAAGAGTACCGGAGGCGCACATCCGATAATAAAAGGAATAGACTCCCGTATAGCAGTTTTTAGTGAAGCCGTGGAAAGGCGATTAATGATAAGGTATCCATAGAAAACCAGCAGCGGAATTATTCCGCTATAGTCGAGAGCCAGGCAAGCCCCACATAGAAATCCTGCTGTCAGTCGTCGATTCATGCTTACGGGAAATCTCATTTCAGGTTGAATCCAAAGTAAGTAAAAGGCGACAAATGCAGCATACATAATGAGCATATTGTGGTTTATGACTCCTGTTCTGAAAAAAACTGGTGTACCGAAACCAAATAACATTGATAACCAGAGGGCTTGTTTTGTACGAATACCACGTCTGGTTAGAAGATGGAACATAAAAACTATAGTCATGGCCGAAAGAGGCGCCATGAGAAAAACAGAGGTTACCACTGACGCACCTCCGAAACGTAAACTTAGTCCCTTTTCTTTAACCAATTTTAGAAATTTTATGCTGTTTGTGTGCCTGGTCCTATAGATAGTTCCAGGCACACCTTCTCTTCGAATCTTTCTTTTTTCATACCTTTCAAGTACGTCGAGAATTGGATCAAAAATAAACAGTGGGATTGCAGCAATTACGGATGCAGCAACATTATTGCCAATATATGAGTGTCCGTCTGTATGAACAAAAATATCAGGATGAAATCCCTGATACTCGTCGACCTTGAAGGTAGCATAATCTACGAGGCTGAAAGCCGGATAGTGTTCCCGTACAATATTTGTGGCAAAATGAATAGCAAAAATACTCCAGGATATGATAAAGATTCTGATGCTTAGAGATGTTAAAAATTTCATACCGATAAACCGCAATCGTTACACTCAATCTTCTACGACATGTTTTTCAAATTCTTTACGATACTTTTTCCATTTGTTATTATCAAATACTCCGTTATCTTCAAAACAATCAACAGCCGAATATGCCATATGGAAAGCATGATGGGTATTGTCGTGAGCAAAGAGACCCTGACGCCCAAAAGTGAGTAAGTTTTCTACTTGACTGAGCCACTGATCAACTTGTTCGAAACAGGCTTCGTATCCCTGCCTGTACATTGGATATGCAAACTTAGTACGACGTGTTACTACATCTTTTACAGAGGCCTTAACAGGGATTTCAGCAAACTCCAGACATCGACATACAAGTTCACCCAGTTCTTTATCATTCATTTCCCACTCCGGACTGCTTATAAAACAGGGAAGCTCAGCACATAAAACGGTTATATTGTCCGGTTTTTCGGCACAATTATAATTCTTTGGTTCCGAAAGGCGCGTTATCTGAATCTCCGACTCAGGAAAGTAATGTGCATCGTATTCACTGAATTGTTTTTGCTCCAACACGAGGTATATAAAAATCATTGACCGATATTTCAGAAAGTTCGAAGCCTGAATGATCGGTTGTGGTGGTTGTGGTAACAAACACTGTATTAAGGTACAGATTGGTATTGTAGACCAGACATAATCCGCTTTATAAGAGTGCGTTTGTCCATCTTTTTCACAGGTGACAGAATAAACTCCGGAACTGTTTAAATTTATAGATGATGCCTTGGTGCCCATACAAAAGCTTGCACCATTATCACTGGACGCTTGAAATAAATACTCACTTATTTGTCCAAACCCGTATTTTGGATAGAAAAAGCGTCCGCCATTTAAGATCTTTTTTACTCCTGGTAAGGCAGACAATATTTTCCCTGCCATCTTACCCGGAGAGTTGGAAGAAACACGACGTTTTGCCTGAATAGGCGAAACTTCATCGGGTGACATTCCCCATAATTTTCGCGCGTAAGGAAAGTAGAAATCACGGCATATAGTCCTCCCCAAACCTTGCTCCAGAACAGAAGCAAACGTTTTATTTTCAGCAGTTGTTGATCTGTTCTTAAATACTTTTCTAAAAACGTCAGTTGCAGCGTTAAAGGCGAAACCTGGTGAAAGTCGAAGCATCAAGTCAAGAGGTTTAAGTGGAAAATGGACCCACTGCCCATGTAGCCTTATCCTTCCATGCCTGGGCCTGTCCAGTAAATCTTTGTCCAGTAGTATTCTGATATCCTCCAGAATATCAGGTTTGCAGGCCGGATGAAGGCGATGACTTCCATAGTCTACCCTTACTCCATAAATCTTAAAACTGGCGGCGGTTCCTCCTACAGTTTCAGATTGTTCCAGTACTGTAACTGCGGCTAACCCTTTTTGTATCAATTGAAATGCCGCATACAAACCGGCAGGTCCCGCACCTAAGATTATTACACGAGGTTTTCTTTTTACACCTCCTTTTTCTTTAATCATTATGGTATTTAGACTATTCTAATTTACCTGGTCGTATGTATATAATTAAACAGTATTGTCTCGTTTATTTTTGCCTTGGAGATAATCCAACCTTGGAAATCAAGTCAGCTAAAAGCCCGATTGACCAAATGGTCCCCGCGGACAGCATACACAACATTCCCAACAAAAGACTTTCAGAAAGGTGCCATTGTATAACATCATAAATAAATTTAACTATGCCAGTGATGAAGAATATCCCACCCAGTGGTAAGAAAACTTTTAAAGGATTAAAATAAACAATAGTGCGTATTATCAACAGTAAAAAATAATAGGCGTGTATTGGCATTATTTTTGATTTTCCAACCCTTTGATAATAGTCGATAGAGTGGTAATACACCTGATAGTCGTTACACGACATTGCAAGGGTAATAGTGGTCGTAAATGAAAAACCTGAAGGGAGAATATTGATAAAATTTTCAATCAAAGATTTTCTGAATACTCGTAAACCCGAGTTGAGGTCCGGAATATGTTTACCGGAAAGATAATTTGCCAAAAAATTCAAGAACCATTTAGCCGGTTTTCGTACAAATGGGATGTTTACATCTTTTCCGGTCCTGGCGCCGACAACCATATCGTACTCGTGAGCTTTCTCTAGCAACACCGGTATTGCGGTAGTTGGATAGGTGCCATCAGCGTCAATAATGACAATATATTCAGAACGTGCCTCTTTTATACCAGTTTTCAGAGCTGCACCGTATCCCAGATTATGTGGAAGATTACAAAGTTTCGCATTTTGTTCCATCACCTGTTTCGCAGTACCGTCAGTGGAACCGTCATTAACAACTATCACCTCATAAATCCACTCAGTTTGCTCCATCACTTTGTGCACGTCCTTAATCTGATCTGCAATTACGTCTTCTTCGTTATAGGCGGGGATGACGATGGAAACTTCTACATTATTCATTGCTTGATCACTCAAGTTCGGGTTCACTTTTCGGTCCGTTTTATTCAAGTATTCTGCCATTAATATTTTCTATTTTCTTGTAGCGTTTGTGCCGGACTTTAATTTTAAAAATAAGTATTCAATCGTTGAGACTTGTCATTCACACAGACATATACAGATCCTCCGTTTAATGTTCCGGGAAACTTCTTTGCAACAGTGAAATCCTGATTAATACTGGACATGATTTCAGGGTATAAAGATTCCATATGATCTTGGAATATATATACAAGCCATATAGTTTTATTATCTGAAAGTATTTCGTTGAGCGCGTCAAGTGTTTTGATCGTCTCCCACTCAGGAGCATAGTATTTTTCGAAAGGATACATGGCCATGCCTACGGATACCACCAAATCGCTATCTTTGCAATTCTCTTTAATATATGCTAAAGCTCCGGAATAATCTTGCTTTGGGTAGCGATAATTGTTTGCCAGGGTAATAAAAGAAGCGACAATAATAATACTGGCAAAGAGAGTTCCCGCTTTTCGAACAGAGAAATAAGACGAAAGTTTTTTTGGCAGTAATAATTGAAATAAACGCGCTGATTCTGTGGTACCACGGACCAGGACTAAAAATCCTATACCGAGAAGGAAGAAAAAGAAACGTGGATAAAAGTGAAGATGGGCTATTATCAACGTTATCGTTCCGATGAGCAAGGGAATTAGCAATAACCAGATAACAATTTGGTTAGATCTGGCATAACTGATTAATCCTGCTCCAAATAGTAATAATGCTATTACTCCCCCAAGGATTGTTCCAAAGCTGATGCTTAATCCTTTTACTGCCTCAAACAATCCCCAAATAGGATTGGTCCATGCCTCCACACGCAAAGCCCCTTCGCCTAAGCGCCCTTGAAAGGAGTTGATTACCTGAGGAAGGATCAGAGAGTACAACTGGAATGTGAAAAGGCCCACTAAGATAAACGATTTCACAGGCCACCAATCAGAGGAAGTTACGTTTTTAAGGAAATTTGTGTGTTTTAACAAAATGAAGCAGTAAATAATAATATGACTTACCAGTAAAAAAACAGATGTTAAATGAGTATATATTCCCAGTGCCATGAACGCGGCATAAATAATACAAGAAACAGTTGAGGCTTTTCGAAGAACTTTTATAAAAAGACAGGTCCCTGATAACGTACAAAAAAGCAGACCCGTGTAGCCCCGTGCGTTTTGTGAAAACCAGACGTGGTGGTATGATAGTGTTATTAAGATTGTGGCAAGCCATGCTTCTCTATCATCGGTAAGGTTTCTCGCCAGATTATATAGGACCCAGATACTGGCTAATCCAAACAATAGTGCTGGTAGCCGGAGTGCGCCCGGGCTCTCTCCAAAAACCGAGACACTGATATTTGAGAGTAAAGAGTAAAAAACATGATTATTCTGGTCTATGTAACTTGTAAGAAGCTGGCCAAACGGAAGCCTGACGAACTCTACAAGCGTTAGCACCTCATCATACCAAAGATCTGAATTAATCCCCCTTAATCTCAATAAAGCGGCAATAACCAGTAACAATACCAATGCTATTGAAGACTTAAATCGCGGTTTGGAATTAATATCTTTGTATATGCCGGAAGGATTATTGTATAAAGGATTGTTTACATTTGTACTTCTACTGCTCTTGTAAAATAATAGAAATAAAACGAAACCATTTATTATCAACCCAACCTTAAACAGACTCATACCGGTGAGTAGTCTATTAATATCAGACGTTACCGGGATAGCAAATGACTGGATTATTTTCAAGGATGGCATCAATGAGATACATATAATTGCTATTACAGCGATTATGCTGAAAAGTATACTCTTATTTATTCTGTTGGTCATAAGTATTCTCAAATTTTTTGCTTTGAATCGACATCTTTTCGATTGTAATAGTCTACTGTTGGCGCAGATGGGCATTTTGAGTGGCTATGATATTCCTTGTTTATATTTGTTTTTTGAAATAGTAAAGGTATCTTGTAAAATGGAAGCAATTCAGTGCTTAAGTTGATCAAGTGTTTTAGAAAGTATGGATTTTTTAGTGTGAATATTAGAGTATCCCATACAAAACGGGGACGCATATAAAACGCTCTTGTAGCACATTTTTGCCAGGCCTCAGCATCAAATCCAGGAATTTTAATAGCACCGGCGTCAGCAGTCCAACCCCACCTCTTTTGAAATGCGGAATGAAGTTTTGGATCCCAAGTCTGTTTTGCCCACCATCTTGGCTCTACGACCCCTTCTTCTACCGCCTTTTCATACATATCAGTTCCTGGATACGCGACAGCAATAAAAAACATTGCCAGACTGGTCCGAATCCCCAATGCTACTTTAAGAGTAGCCCGCATCGTTTCATCTGTTTCTCCCGGACTACCTATTACAAATGTTGCATATGTACGAATGCCATACTTTCTTGTCAACTCATGAGCTCTGTATATTTGATCTATTTCCACCTCTTTCTTCATCTTATTAAGGATTTGAGGGTGGCCAGATTCGACACCAAAATTAATAATGTGGCACCCGGCACGCTTCATCAATTTCAACAGTTCTTCGTCTACAAGGTTGACTCGTGTGCCACATCTCCAGCTAATCTTCATACCGGATTTGATAACGGCTTCACAGAATTCAACTACCCAACTCCTCTTTACAGTAAACGTACTGTCTCTGAAAGTAAAATTTCTGACCCCAAAGTTGTCATAGTTGTGCTTAATGTCTTTAACCGCGCGTTTTATGGAATGGAAACGGACCTTCTTGCCGGTAGTTGTTGGTGCATCGCAGAATGTACATTTAAAAGGACATCCTCTTGAACTCAGCATCGCAACTACATAACGTCCGGTCATTGTCGGGATACGATACCTGGTAATGTCTATCAGCTTGTAATTTATTGGGGGCAAAGTATCTATATCAGCAATCCATGGGCGTGGAGGATTCGTCCTCACCGTACCATCCTTATCACGATAAATGACCCCCTGAATCCCATTCAAATATTCATGGGTTTTACCTTGTTTCATTCTTTTTATTACTTCCACCATGGTCATTTCTCCTTCACCATATACAGCAAAATCAAAGCAATCGGCAAAAGAAAATGTATCATCGAGAGTAGAGCTTATATGCGCACCACCCAAAACAATCGGGAGGTATGGACGTGACTTTTTTAACAGTGCTGAGGTATCAAGAGCTGACATAAGTTGTGGTGTCATGATGCTGAATCCTACGAGATCCGGGTTTGCCGACAGAATTGATTCAACCATTTCTTTGACAGTCAAACCTTCTATATCAGCATCTAAAACCATTGCATCGATACCATTCTTCTGCAATACTGTGGCAATATATAAAACACCCATTGGCTGCAAACCATAATTCGGTTTTTGTCCGGGAAGTGAAGAGGGAAAGCAAAGCACTACTTTCATAATATCATCTCTGTGTTTTTCTGTTCTGAATATGTCACAAAAATTCCGTTCAAAGTACTTAAATACTTCTAAGAGAGCGCAAAAATTTTCTGATATTAATATAACCGGAGAATTTTGATGTGCCTAACCATGTGAAAAAATTATTTCTTGAAAAATAACACATATCTATTCTTGGTAAGGAATAGATGTTACTATCTGTATTCACAAATTCCAACACTGTTGAAAGAGCACATTTAAATTCATCCCTAACAATTTCCCTTATCTTATTTGACTCCCTACCATAAGGATAGGCAAAAAAAAGAGGCTCTTTCCCAAGGCGTTCTTTCTGGCTTCTTTTTGCTCCGACTATTTCTTCTCTGGCTTGAGCGAGTGTAAGCTCAGTTAGATCAGGGTGACTCATAGTATGAGAACCAAATTCAATACCATTATTGGCCATTTCAATCACCTTGTCCCATTCAAGTAAATCAAATTCAGGAACTCCTCTTAGTTGGCCACTCCAGTTATTTTTTTTTCCGCAATATCCTGTAACAAGAAAAATAGTGGCCGTGTATCCAAGTTTTCTGAGTATTGGATATGCTATTTCAAAAATATTATTAAATCCATCGTCAAATGTAATTGCCACCGTTTTCTTGGGAAAAGGCTGTTTTTCATTGATGAAGCTTATTATCTTACTTAAGGAAATTACATTATAGGAATAGTGAGACAGAAATTGCATCTGTTGGAGAAACTTCTCCGGGGATGTTGAAATAATAGAGCCACTAGTGTCAATGGAATGGTAGGTTAATATTGGAATACGGTATTTGCCTTCAGAATTAGCGTGCATAAAATTTAAACTAGGACTTGCTGAAACTTTTACAACGATCAGGAACTGGTTTCTTTTAATACGTTTTTCATATTACTATTCACATCTTTTCTTAAATAGTCGATTATTATTCCCAATGTGTCATCTAGTGATATTTCTGGATTATAGTCAACATGATTCTGTATTTTGTCAATGCATGGAATTCTGCGCTTCATATCATCAAAAGCCTGTCCATAAGCCTCTTTATATGGCACATACCGTATTGTAGAAGAACTACCTGTCATCTTCTTGATTTTTTCAGCAAGTTTATTAATTGTGATTTCCTCAGTAGATCCAATATTATAAACGTTGCCGTATGAACTGCTATTATTTACCAATGCAATCATACCATTAATTACATCTTTAACGTATGCGAAGCATCTTGTTTGCCTCCCATCTCCATAGATTAACAACGGTTTACCTGATAGTGCCGCTTCCACAAATCTTGGTACAACCATACCATATTGCCCTGTTTGACGTTCTCCTACCGTATTAAAGAGACGTATTATAAGGACAGGCACACCGTACTGTTTACAATAAGCAAGCCCTAAGAATTCGTCTACCGCTTTTGAACAAGCGTAACTCCATCGGCTGAAAGTTGTTGAGCCAAGCAGACAATCATCATCTTCTCTAAACGGGACTCTTTCACTCTTACCATATACTTCAGAAGTACTGGCGATGAGAACTTTTTTCCCAAATTTTTTTGCAAGATTAAGAGTAACTTCAGTACCTTTGATGTTAGTCTCAATCGTTCTGACAGGTTGTTCGATTATCAATTTGACTCCTACTGCCGCCGCCAGATGGTAGATTATATCACTTTTACTTACGAGGGTATGCATGGCCTGTTCGTCCAGCACGGAACCACTAAAAAAACTAAAATCTTTATTCTCCATGCAACCAGTGAGATTTTCCGTATTACCGGTTGAAAGATCGTCTATAGCAACCACCCGATGTCCATCCTCCAAAAGTCTTTCACAAAGATGACTGCCAATGAAACCAGCACCACCTGTAACTAATACCTGCATTTTATATCGCTTTCTGTTGCAGAAGATGCAAAGGTAGGCTGTTCTGACGTGAATGTTTCTTTAACGGTAATATCAATTTTCTTCTTCAGCGCTATTTTATTTATCAGATCAAAATATATTTTCAGACAATTATCTTCTGTCCAATATTTTCTATACGCTTCGTATCCTTTTTCACCTAAACTTTTTCTTGTTTCCGGTTCTGTTCTCAAAATATCCATAGCCTGAATTAATTCTTTGTTGTTATTGTAAATAAACCCTCCACCGCTATCTTCGATTACTTCAGTTGGGGCACTGATGTTATTTACTATAACCGGTGTTTTCATCGAAAAGGATTCTATTATGATGATCCCGAACACTTCATAACAGATAGAAGGTACGATAACGGCAATAGCATGTTTATATAATTTTCTTAATTCACGATGGTTAGATTTTCCCAGAAATCTAATATTGTCATTTCCTCTCGCTAATTTTCTCAATGTTTTGCCATATCCCCCATCACCTGCTATAAGCAGTTTCGCTTTAGAATATTCTTTGAATACCGGGATGAGATTTTGAAGTCCCTTAATTTTCTCCAACCGACCAACGAAAAGAAAATATGGTCCAATGTGTTTTTCATCCTTCTCATTTATCTTTTCGTAAGAAAGCTCTTCTGATAGAGGGAGAAAATATGGCATATGGACAAAGGGGTTTTTCAATCCCGATTCGTGGTGCTTGTTAATTGTGAATCTGCTTGGAGAAATAAAATAATCTACATTTTTTACAGCATTGTTCAGCAGATTGGTATATCGCCATAATTGTGGAGGCCTTTTCCAGACCAGAGAACAGACAAAACAACTCCGTTTTTTACAGAGTTCTCTGTTAAATTTCCATAAAACATGCATTGGGCACACTAACCAATGCTCGTGAGTCGTATAAAGAGTAATCTCCTTTCTCGGCCTTAGCAATTTTGGTCCGCCAACAAGTGAAATATTGTGATAGTGAATTACGTCATACTTTTTCGCACTCAGTATTTTTTCTATTTTCCTGCTTTTCAGAAAAGGATATCCCGTCTGTTGAGTTAGAAGCGGAGATAACAGTCCCAGTCTGCTCTTTAAGCCGTATAAGGTGATATTCGAATGATTCTGGAAATCCCTCTCAGGCACTTTTGGATTCAGCGCGAAATATGCATCCTTACAATGGATAATATCAACTTTATGGCCCAGTCTCGCTACCGCATTAGAAAGCCGATAAATACCCATTGCATCACCTCCAAAACTATACGGAGGGTAGAATGTCGTTATCATACAAAAATTAAGTAAACGATTCATTGTTCTCTTATTACTGTAATAAACTATCGTTTTACAGCACGTACTGTGACTATTACCTCAAAGTCGGGATCGACGTGATTCAGTTCTTCAGTTGAGAGTTCCTCAGACGAGAGTCCATGCAGTGAACACATTGCTGTGAGTACATTTCCGTATGAATTTACCTGAATTTCTGCATCAGGAAAATTTTCCAAAAATAGTCTTTCTGCAGATTGTGTGGTGATATGCCAATACTCACCCCAATTGTCCCGGCCTAGACGGCGGCCTATTTTACTGATACCGTGTGAAGTTAGTAACAAAGCTCCACCAGGTTTTAAAATACGATGTAAGTGCTTTAACGCTGCCTTTACGTCAAAAATCATTTGTAACGTTTGTGTCAGGATTATGCAATCAAAAGTATTAGATGGTAAATGATTAGAACAGGTTAAATCTGCAACAATAGTCGCATTAGGACTTTGTACAACGCTTAATACATCAATTTTTTCAATACGGTTGCCACCGAATTTGCGGAGATAAAAATCATCTCCCATCTCAAGTGCATGTCCGCGAATATCAGATGATCTTTCCGACAAAAATTTTTCAATATAATATCGTTCTATTGGAAACCCTCGATCAATAGCAAAAATAGGACTAATTGGAGTAAGTCTCCTGAAACTGCCAAAACGAACAGTTCCGGCGGGAGGCCATTGCAGATGGAATCTCTTCTGTTGCCGTACTACCCAGTTACGAACTTCAGGGGAAAGCATGGCCTTTGCAAGATTAATAATGCAATCTCTAAATGATGTTTTTAACACGGTTGGTACTGTTTAGGAACTGTTTTTTACACAAAGAAAACCGCTGAAATTATACCATTGAAAGAAGGTTTCGACAATCTCGAATCCATTACGTCGAAAAAGTTCAATATTTTCTTCAACCCTGAAAGGTACCAGGATATTTTCTAACGCCTCTCTCTTTTTTGAAATCTCCTGTTCCGAATATCCATTGCGCCGTTTAAAATCATAATAAAATTCAATGAAAAAACGGTTCATGTTAGAATCGTTCGTAAGTATTTTTTCAGTTACCACCATTGCGCCCCCGTTGACAAGGCCCTTATAAATCCATTTGATCAGTCGGTCACGAAATAACGGCCTTACGAATTGCAGTGTCCAGCATAATATAACTACACTGGCGTTTTCCAACTCAGCATCTGCCAGATCTTTATTAAAGTCAAGCAACTTAAGTTTTATACGATTCCCAATGTCGGCTTTTTCTAAATTCTGACTGGCACGATCGAGCATAGGTTGGGAATTGTCATATCCGGTCATTTGAGCTGAATCTCCAAGCTCTTTCCCAAGTAGAAGCAGTGTAGCAGCAGTAGAACATCCTAAATCGTATATATTGGTACCAGGGATCCAGAATTTTCTGGCAATCTCTGCAATGCAATATTGCTGTTCTCTATAAAATGGAACGCTCCTATATAGCATGTCATCGAAAACCTCAGCAACTTCGGCGTTAAATTCAAAATCGCTTCCGCGGGCTGCATTACCTTCAAATATTTCATCATGCTTCATGTTCAGCCTCCTCAAATATTAGAAATGTTCCGAGAAATCTCTAAATGATGATAATTCTTCTTTCTTTTTTATGCGATTTATGAAAAAGGAGATAGATAGATTTCTCATGTAAGCAAGCAGCCAACCGAAGGTCCCGCCACAGAGAATGCCATAAGCCGCCCCAATAAATGCACCAGTGACTGTTACTGAATACCCGATAAAATATTGGCTGAGGAGTTGAAGATTGGGACCCACTACTTCACCCCCCTTCAAAACCAGCCAAATAGTTGCGGTAAATATAAGCAGTCCTGAAACAGACCCGGTTGCAATGGCAAATGCTGATTTATCCATTTTTGTAAATGCTTGTAGAATAAGTTCATCTGGCATACCTATCTTATCCTTCTCATGATATTCCTGGCTTTCATTTACTTCCCATAAATTGTGGTTTTTGCCTAATATATTTTCCACTGCATACATTGCGGTTAACATGGAATGGTCTTGATTGTTGTATTTGTGCATACCGTTTCTTCCAACAACTTGAATATTGTCAATTTTACTCAGGAATTGGCGTATAATCTTAAGTGCGTTTCTATATTTAGAGTCGTACACCGGATACGCCTTTGGCATTCTGAAAACAGTATGGTCCTCAACATCACAACCTTGAGCGAGGCCTAATGCTTCGAGCTCTCTCTTCCCCAATTCAAAAAGATCTTGGTCAGATGTAGCCCACAATTCATCTTCCTCAAAACAGAAGTATTCGAGACCCAGGCAGGTTTTATTTTTATCAGGAACCATATACGGACTCCAATTTTTAAAATTCTGAATTCTGCTGAGTTTAACATCCTGATCGTGAATATAAATCCAATTGTCATTAAATATATTTCGCTTATTAACAATAAGTACTATAGTTATAAAGTCTCGATAATTAAGCTGGTTAGACGCGTTAAGGATTTTTTCCGGCACGGATGGTTTGAATATTTGTATTAGTTCCCTGAGGGGTAAACTGCTAATAAAATGGCTCCCATGTATTAACCTGTTTTGCCCGTTTTGTCTAACCTCTATAGAATCAATTTTGTAATTGTTGCACAGAATTCCAACAACTTTGGTATTTCTGCATACCTGAGTTCCCTTTTTTTGAACATATTCAGAAATAGCTTCCCATAACATCCCGGGTCCATATTTTGGATAATCAAACTCATCAATGAGTGTTTTTATAATTCTTTCTTTCCTGTCATTATTTTGGGGTTTTGTGATGGAATTTTTTAGAGCACTCATAAGAGAGAGCCCTTTAATCCTCTGTGCCGCCCATTCAGCCCTGATTTCGCGACATGATATACCCCAGACTTTTTCAGTGTACGTCTTAAAAAATATTTGATACAAGCGTTTTCCAAAGCGATTGGAAACCCATTGTTCAAAGTTATCTTCCATTTTTGAAGGAAATAAATGTGCATAAAGATAACTGAAAAGAATCAAAAAACAATTCCAAATTCCCAGTCCATACAAAGCATTAAATGGGCGGAGTGGATAGTAAAAGAATTTTTTATTGAAGTAGATCCTTGAAAGCCGTTTTCGTCTAAGAAAGTTATTACCCAGAACATCCTTCCATATCTTATTTACTGCGCTGATTTTTGTAAAAAAACGGTGTCCACCAATGTCAAATAGATAGTTTTTGTAATTAACCGTCCTGGAAATCCCACCAACAACTTTGTCCTTTTCCAAAACGGTGGCTTTTATATGTTTTTTCGAAAGTTCATAAGCAGCAGTTAAACCCGCAGGGCCACCACCCATAATGACAACATTCATGTTATTAGTTTCTTTTGCTGATTCTTCCATAGTTTTGGTTAATTTTTAACTGTTATTCTTTCTCTCTCTAATAAGGCAGCCATCGTTTTCCAATAGAAAACTCTATAAATGACATAAGACATTAAATTGGTATCTATTATGGAGAACCGGTAAATCAGAAATTGATATTCTGAACTTGTTCCAGAATATATATAAAGAAATGAGTCAAGGAATCCTGAAACCTCTCAGACTTACTGTCAATTCAGATGGGGTGAATTCAGCCTACAGGCTGGGATTGCAGTATACGCCGTCTATAACAGTGGTATCCTATATGTCTTTGATGTTATCCAGAGAAAAAATTTCGATTTAGATACAGCTCCGCCCTTTCAGTTACAATAAACTGTTTTTTCAACACCTAAATTTTATGTTAAAACAATTAAGATTTATATAAGCAAGTTATTAACTGTATTGCAAGGTTTTTTGTATTGACTATAAATGGTGTACTGAAACATATTATTTCATATCTGTTTTAAAAGATTTTGACAATTTAAATATCGGCCAAAATGTTATAAAAGTTAAAAAGCTATAAATATAATAGAGAAAGTGCATAAGAATAACTAACATCGCGAATCTTATACCTTTTTTTTTGCTAAAGAAATAATAAACCTGGCTGTTCAGGAGAATAATAGTAAAAAACAGCATTACTGCAGAAAAATAATACAAACATGAAACCGGGAAAAAACCAAAAGTTAAAAAATCAATTAACACAAAGATAGAGCATGCAGTTAGAAGACCAACAAATAGTGTTAATAGAAGTTTTTTAGTATTTAGTACAGCGGTCTTGTTAAATCTCTTTATAAGAAAGTAGAATTCTATAAAAGTTACTCCAATGCTTAAAGAAATTAATAATAAGACAGCATAGGGAAATATCCATGTTGAAAATAAATAAGTGCCGGAACCTGAAAATAATAAAATAATAAAGGCTGCAAAAATGGATGCCAACACAGAACTAACTCTGTAAGAGTACTTAAGGTTTAGGTCCCTGGGGATTGAATTTGTTTCGATTATCAGTTTTATCCATGGAATGGCTCTATCAATAACATCAGTTTTAATTAAAGAGTAGAGATTCCATCTTTTTAAATGCTTTACCTGTACGCTTTTATCAAGTACTATCTTATGGCCCATATCCTTTAATCTGGAACCCAGTTCAATGTCTTCTATTGATGGTCTTATGAAGCGTTTCGCATCAAAACCACCTGCTTTAAGAAACACATCTCGTCTGATAGCCCCACAACCAGCCCAGAAAGAGCTACTACCAGTATGCGATTGTTGGTGAATAAAGTGGTGAAATAGATTTTTATATTGAGAAATAAAATTTTTATGTTTAGGGTCTTCGTCATAAGAACCAAAGACTGCATCAATGTTGTCATCATCAAAATTTTCAACAATCAACTTTATAGTCTCTGGGCGGACTAACACATCGGAATCAACAAACATTACTATCTCTCCTTGAGCTCTTTCTACTCCAAAATTGCGAGCAAACGCAGGACCTTTAGGACCGGAACTGCCAGAAAGCGTAAAAACATTAAAACCTTTCTGCCTGGAAATCTCAGCGCTATTGTCAGTAGAGTTATCATCTACCACTATAACCTCATAATGCTCATATGAAGAGCTGACTATAGATTCCAGGCACATTCCAAGATGATTTCCTGCATTATGTACCGGTATTATAACTGAAATCGTATTGTTCACGTTGTTAATTAATCTGTGCTAAATAAGCATACGGGATAGTCTGGTTGCCGGGCCTGGTAATATCCACATTTTATTGACGACTTACGAATCAACATGAATATCCAGTGTCAATAAATTGGAGACTCACGACTGAAGATACAGGAAACAAACTTAAATAGAAAAAGAGAGGGGAAAAAATTAAAATCCAATCCTGGCGGCAAGCGCATTAATATGAATCGTATTTTAGACACGGAGTGTTGTGAGGTAGTCATCAGGGAAGATGAATGCATAAAAGTCCAATTATTTGGGTTGTCCCAATGTTTTCCTACGTTTTTATGCTTTTTGGTCTAAGAACGTTGGCGATAAAGAGATTTATCTATTACACATTTCATCATGTCCGTTCTAAGAAGAGGACAGATTAAAAACCGTTTTATATCTTCTATTAACTTATCTTTATACAAGAATAAATCATTGTACGAGATATAAAGAACATCAATTCCAGGTTGCTTCGTTAACCATTTTTTTGTTTCTTCCAAATGCTTATTAAACAACCTTGCTAGTTTTTCATCACTTATTCTATCAGTAGGTTCTCCACGCCGAATCAGCATCTGTTTTTGAGAAGCAAGAACCTCTTCCATTTTACGTTGCATAAATATGATTTTATATGAATTTTTTTCAGGCAAGGAAGTCAAAAGTTGCGAAATTATCTTAATCGCCTTTCCCTTACATTCACTCAACCATAATTTGTCATCATCTCTATTTAATCCCTTTACCTTCTCCTGTTCATAATAACCATTAGGATTATCGTCATCTGCAGTTCGAACATTATCGGTTACAATTTCCAATCCACCAGCTTCCAACATGCTCATCATCATAGAAGTGCCTGACCTAGGCAATCCTGATACTACTATAATTGTATTTTCATCCATCTAATTGTTTTTTTTGTATATGATGTTATAAAATATCTGAAAGCTTGCATTTCAGGTTCATCATTAAATTTCTTTTATTTTCATCTACTTTAGCCTCAGGATAAACAGCCATCCTAATATCCATACATATTTTAAAATCCTATATAAAATACCATTATTTGTCAAATCAAAAAACAACTTCTAGCGGTTAAATTACTACCGTGAGAACAACAAACAAATTAACCTACCTCTTTAATAGCAGAATTCCTTTATCTGGTATCCAGGTAGAATGAGATTCACATTCCACAATCTTTTTATGGGATGTATAAATATATATTTTTGGATAAATGTTAGTTGTCCTCATGCTTATACGGGGGTTGTCCATTTATTTCTGGCAATAAAAAAGGGTAAGAATCTTATCGATTCTCACCCTTTTCCATTTAATACCTGATATACAGCCAAACGAGTTTGACCATACTATTACAAAAATCTTAGAACTTCATCGTTGTCTGTAAGTAGAACCAGTCGGTATCTCCTCTATCTCCACCTCTGGCATCTTCTACGAATTTACCAGCCATGTATTTCGAGTAACCGGCAACAACACCAAAATTCTTTAACAGTTTGTATTTAACGGTAACATCAATTTCGTCACCATAGTTATCACTTACACTAGAACCACCTACACCGCGTCCAGCTCCACCAACAGTATACCAATCATCTAATCTATCTGCTGCGCTGAAATTATGATAATCGACTTTCACCAACATCTTCTTTGTCGGTTGAAATGACAGATGACCCTGATGGTCTCTGATGTTCTGCCATGCATGGAAATCGATATAACCCATTGTTGCGTGGCCTGTTGGATACAGATGACTAAATGTTTCATTGTCACCATCTGTTGGATCATCATCACCAGATGCAAATACGTAGCTATAACCTATTCTTGGAGACCATGGAATGTCCTTGAATGTATAGCCGATATCGTATGCACCACCATAAGCATCAATATCCTGTGATCGATAGGTAACTGCTTCAGTTCTACCAAACTGCCATGCCTGTTCAAAAGTAAAATCTACACCGGGTAACCAATGTATATTTTTACCTACAAGTCTACCACCTACATGATAACGCTGCTCTCCGCCAATAGCAGTACTTGCACCAGGTGGTAATGTTGCAAAATCAGGAGATCTATCTCCATCTGCATCTCTACTCCTGTTTCTGATAGCAATATATGGCTCAACAGTTAACCCTTCAAGTACTTTTACTCCCGCATACATACCCCAGAAAAGCTCATCTCTTACACTTCTATAAGGACCATTATTTGTAGCAGTTGCACCAACTACCGGAACAGTACCATTTGCAAGTAATGCTCTACCAGTAGTACCGGTTGCACCAAAAGTATTATCACCGGAAGCAACGCCTGTCTGGTCTTCTGAAATCTGGTACGCCCAAAGATCAACCCAGACATTCTTCTTGTTATCATATCTGAACTTTATACCGTCATAAGACCTTGACTGGTTAGCCCAGTTCAGGTGACCAAACCATCTGTTTTTACCATACCACTGCTGCCATCTACCGACCCTCAAACTCGTATTATTGAGCAATGAAGTGAAATCACCCAAATTCCTCAACTCAACAAATCCTTCGAGGAGATCAACCCTGGAAAGGTTACCAGTAGTACTCTGTTCAGCACCAAAAGTACGGACATCCTGTAACTTTACAAAACCCCTTACATTTCTATTTACATCAGCATCCAAAGAGAGCCTTACCCTCTGAAGTGTAAATTCACTATCTATGGCATTATTCCCTCCATTACCTGCTCCATCTGATCTAAATTCAAACCTGTGCCTTATATCAAAGCCCATCTTTAAGCCTCTGATTTTTGGCGCACTGACATTCCCGCCACCGCCAGGCTTTGATTCCAGCGCCTCTATCCTCTTGATGAGGTCAGACAGCGCAGGCTCAGCCGCCTTAACATCCTGCATCCCAACCAACGCACACGCTGATGTGATTGTGAATACTGATGCTAAAATTATAAAACAATTCCTTATTTTTGACATACTTAACCCCCCCAAAAAAATATAAATTAAGTTCAGTACATACTATCGAATAAACTCTAATCTAACAACTATACTATATAAATAAACCAATAGCAAGCATGATTTATTAAATAATATTAATTACAATTTAATAAATCATTCAAATAAAATATGCAAAAGCAATGCTGTCAAGTTTGGTACAGGACGAGTGGGTCTCCCCTATTTCCACAACCACTGCAACGTCAGTTAGTTACAATTGATGCTGGTTGTTTCAACATCCATTTTCTCACTTACGAGACTTAAAGGGAGCAAAGAATAAAAACAATCTCAATTAATTCCAGAAGTATCCGAATTAGATTTTACGAATACCTTTTTGTCACAAAATATCCATTTTCTCGGATATCCAGGTGGTTCTTCAATCCGGATACCTGCCTAAGTCTGCCCTAAGAATGCCTGGAGCAGGGAACACACAAGAAGAACAACGGTAACATTAACCGTGTAATATTATAAATAAAAATCTAACCAGATGCTACTAAATAAATATAAATAAACAGATAGTTAAACCGCTTCCCATCAAAACATAAACAAAAAAGATTAAGTATTAAGATAAAAGAATTTGCGAGTACTTAAGCTTTAATCCCCTGCTTACGTTCTCTGCGGCCCTGAGCGAGAATATCTTTTTTAATTCAAACGAAAGCCTATGGCTACTTACCTCCAAGGCCTATTCCCAACTTAGCTTCAATATTGTACACCCTTTCCAACATATCATGTTGCGATTTGATACGTGATAACTGGTTTACCATTGGGGCCCAGCCCCACCACCATGCATAGTCCTGCTGACCGTGTGCCACTCCCTTATAACCCTTGAGCGCATACCAGAACCACATGTTTCCATATTCAGTTTCAATCTGACTGGGATTACCATCATCATGTCTGAAATTAGCATAAACACCAAGAATAGGGCCAACTACGGGGATCTTACCCTTCGACATCTTAAGCGCCTTAAAAACACCTTCGCCAAGCAGCTTAATACCAAGCTTGTCGGCAAGCACATCGCCCATTGGATATGGCGCCCTGGCATTTACATCAATCCACCCCTTTTCAAAACACTCTTCTACGAGCAGTTGCGCCTCATCCCGTTTACGATAGGCGGCAAACATATATTCATCAAGGGCTTCAAACCACAATCTTGCAAACCGCCCGCTATGACAATTATTGCAGACTTCCAGCCACCTTTCGAGCTTTCTCTTGTTTTCCCCATCATACAGATCTATCTTCTTATTTAATGGCGGAATAGTAATTCCATAAGGATAGTCCTTCATGCTGGACTTGTACTCTACCTGTACAGGAGGGAAAGTACCCATTCGCCAACGCCCCTTGGATGTCACATTATGCCCCCATTTACCAGATGTATTGTTGTACATATGGCAGATCTGGCATGTAGGAGCACGCATTTCAGGCCCACCAAGATCTAAATCGTTCAACCCTTTGTCAAATGCCCAGGTGTCACCTTCCATAGCATAAATGACACCCATTTTTGATTCACTGTAGGTTTCTGCATCCGGATGATCAGCTCCCATGTGGCATGAATAACATGCTTCAGGCCTTCTCGCCTCGTCAGCACTGAACTTATGCCGAGTATGACACCCGTCACACCTCTCCATTGCAGGGTGACACTGGTCACACCCGATGAATGAATAGCCCTCACCCCTCCTGAAACCTTCGACATACCACGGCACTACAACATTTGAAATCCACGATGCCCTGTGGCTTGGCCTCCCATCTGCTATCTCTGAGGCAAACTCCTCTACCTGCTGCCGGTGACATTTTTTACAGACATCATCGGCTACAGGCAAAAACAACTCATCATGACTTTCGCCATGGCAAAAGCTACATGTTACCTGTTCAATCTTTATTCCGGACGTTTCCTCAATCGCCCTTGTTTTTTCCGCAAATTTAGCACTTTTTCTCGGCTTTGCATGGGCCGAACTCTTCCAAGACATTACAATCCCTGGAGTCACATCTTCATGGCAACCCATACAATCACCCGAAGCATACTCGTCAAACAGATCTTTAAAAGCGCTTAAATCAGGTCTGATGTAATGGTTCTTGGGGCTCCAATACATATGGAGAGGCGTTGGTTTATAATAATCAGCCCATGGACCGCTGCCCTTCTCCAAACCGACCCACTCCTCAAAACCTTTTTGACCTTTTTCGGTTGGAAAAACCAATCTTTCCGGAGATGGATCCACAGTCCCCTGCGCAAAAGCCGCACCGTTACTTATTTCTATAAAAGCCACACAAATTATCAACACAAATCCGAAATGCCTCATATAGCCCCTCCTCATCACTCTGGAATTATAATTTTACAAAGTCAGAAAAAAAGCAAACTACACCATATTGAAAAGCTTAAAAACGCCCTTAATGCTACATCATAATATACAATATAAATGTTAACTATAATCTAGATCTACTTCATATGCGCAATACCCTTAAAATATTCCTTACGCATTTCATGCCTTTTCGGGACATGACAATTACCACATATCTTAAAGTCAAAAGAGATACGAACTAATTTTTGCCCCTCTTTAACATCACCTTTATGTTCACCTGCCATAAGATGACTGTACACCTCTCCTGGCCCATGACACGCCTCACAACCAACCCCAGGCTCTGAGTACACCTTTTTATCTTCTCTGTACCCGGTAGTATGACATTTATAACATTTCTTTTTATACTCGGTACTCCCTTTTCTATAGTCTGGCTCTTTCTCTATCCTTTCAAAGCTCTTAAACTTTGTCTTGCTCCACCTTTCAACATGCTCCGGATGCATTTTTTTGTGGCACCTAATACACTTTCGCCTTCCAACATATATTTGATATTCACCTGTCGGACCATAAAAGCTCTCCACCCTGAGCCCCTCTTCAGATTCAGGATTCAATTCACGAAGCCGCTTCCACATTCTTATAAACTCATCTGCTGACGCTGTCCGAGGACCCTCCATTGCCTTCCTGTCCGCGTGAGACCCCTCATGCGCACGTTCAGATTCAAGCGCCCTGCCGTTACCACCATGACATACCGTACACCCGTAAACATCATAAGCAATAGGAAGACCTTCAGGATGCAACTCATGCAACTCGTCTTCATCAATATGACAAGTCATACACCTTTCAACCCGTGGTCCATTCTCATGATTACTCCAAAGTCCCTCCCCTTTGAGTAATATCTGCTTTATATCAAACTTTGTGTTTTTCAACCCATTAATTTTACCCTCCAGCGCTTTTGCTTTTTCCGGATCACCCCATTCGGGATTTGACCAGAACTCATAGTCCTCTTCCGCCCTGGCGATCTTTTTCCTGAAAACTGCCCTCTGGTGTTGTTTCCACTCCGGATTATACTCTTTATAAAACCACACTACAGAAACACCCAGCATCAAGACAGATATTACAAGTAACCATATTAATTTGACGTAATGTCCCATAATTTAGAAGTTTAGAGCAGTATTAAAGATTTGAAGAGACAAGATGTATTTAACATCAAATATATATCTCAGAAGAATTTTGATAGGAATCAACATCATAACTGCCATTAAACTTACAAAAATATGGTATCTTGTAACTCCCAATGATTTATATAACTTTTTGAAAACAAGCCTGGGAGTTATTAAACATGCACTGAAATATAAAATAAAAAACGCAAACCCTCCGACAATGTGAAAATTCGTCATCTCAACCTGTGTCACAGCCTTTACGATAGTTTTATCTTCCCATGGCCAGTAAAATACCCTACCAGGCCCCCTGAAAAACTGCCCGACAATTATCAGGATATACCACATCGCATAACCAAAGCAGAAAGCTGACACCGCAACCGGCCTCACCCTGAAAGAGTACCAGCCAATACCGGACTCTTTATTCGGGTCAATAAAAGGCAGGACTATCAAGCCTGCAAGCAGTATAGAAGGGATCACAACCCCCGCCAGCCACGGATCAAAATATATCAACAACTCCTGCAGACCGATAAAATACCACGGCGCCCTCTCACAAAGAGGCGTATCTGAAGGATTTGCTAATTCCTTTAGTGGTGCATCCATAAAAAGAGACCACACCATTATTATGAAAGTGAATAACAGCCCCGCAAGGAACTCTATTCCAACAGAATCTCTGAGATGCTTGACAGTATAATCCTGCTGCTTTGGAGTTAAAGTTTCAAAGCCCTCTTTATATTTGGAAGCAACATGAATATCCTTGACATATTCCCACTCCCTCTTTGTCATACGGACTATTACTTCATCATTATCTTTTGACCTGCCATGCTCTTCAGTCATTTTTCCTCCGTAAAGCTAATCTACTAAATACCGATTAAAGCGGCCCTGAAACCCCTCCCGCTCTTCTAATTCGCCAGAAGTGAAAACCCATTAAACCGGCTATTCCAAGGGGAAGCGCTATCGCGTGCAAAAGATAAAACCTTAACAATGTCGGCTGCCCAACCGCCGTACCACCTACCAGAATGGAATTCACATCTTTCCCCGGCTCTAACAATGCAAACGGCCCTTTCGCCCCAAATAAAGGAGCATTCTCGCCCATGCTGCAACCAATAGTAACCCCCCAGTAAGCCAACTGGTCCCACGGAAGCAAATACCCTGTAAAACTTGAAAGCATGGTAAACACCAGTAGAATCACACCTACAATCCAGTTTAATTCCCTTGGCGGCTTGTATGCTCCTGTCAAAAACACACGTAACATGTGCAGAGACACAAACATTACCATTAAGTGCGCAGTCCACCTATGCATGTTTCTAATTAAAAGCCCAAATGGCACAATATTTCGAAAGTCCTCAACATTGGCGTACGCTTTGTTGACATCAGGATTATAGTAGATCATCAGGAACGCCCCCGTACACGCAAGCAAAGCAAAGAAAAAAACACTCAAGCCTCCCAGACAAAAAGTGTACATTATTATCCTTTTACCACCCACACTCATATTGTACGGGTGCAATTGCATTATCTTTGCAATCCCCCGCATTAAACTATTTATCGGAGAGAGAGGCTTAAACTCACCAAACAAAAGATCACCAAATACAGCCTTCCACACCTGCGTATCCTTAGCTACACAGGCTAAACTTTTACGTTTTTTTCTTCTTCCTTTTTTTCTTCCATAAATGAATTAACTCCCTATCAAAGTCACAAAGCAACCCTGTCCAGACAAGTTACTATCCACTCACTACTTAGTACAAAAGCACTATAAAAAATACCCAAAAACCATTTCAAACAGGCAGTATAAAATCCAGACCTACAATCCTCTCCTTATCAACCAACAGACGCCCGTCATCACTAACCTCAACATACGCGCGTGCCAACGGTTTTGGAGGAGGGCCCGCAAAGTTTACTCCATTCTTGTAAAATTGCCCACCATGGCAAGGACATTTGAATATCTGTTCCTCCTCAAACCACCTCGGCTGACATGATAAATGCGTACATACCGCTATAAGCGCATATACACCTTTTTCCTCTCTGATAATCCAAACCTTGCGTGTTTCGATGAACGTTACAGAACCCAAAGGATAATCTTCCGGTTTGCCCGCTTTAAATATACTTGAAGGTTCGTACGATACTCTGGGGATTAAATAACGAACCACAGAAAAACTCCACATACCAACAAGCCCCCAGAATGACAGCCATGCCCCCCAGAAGAGGCATCTTCTTGTGATCGTTTTTGGATGATCAAGAAGCGCACCAGGCTCGTAAGGCCCTTTAATTTCCGTTGTTGCATTACCTCTTATACTCTTTAAGTACTTTACATCTATCTTATCAGCCATATTTGAATATTAACGAAAATTTACTTTTAACGTTAAATAATAAAAAAAGCTAACCGACAACTGTAACTAACGAGAAACACATGGAAAAGATCAGAAATGCATTGTAAAAAAACAATTCGCTTTAACTGCTAATCAGCCTATCAACACGATATTTTGTAATACTTTAACACCTAAGCCTGTTTTTTATAGAATGAAGTGTTTAAATAAGCAAAAAGTGTTCCACTTATCTAAAAACAAAGCAGCCACAAAAGCATAAATATTTATTACAAAAAGAGATACTCTTAAACAGAACACTTGTTTACCACTTGTTTATATTTATATTTTTGACAACCTGTCAATATTTTTATTAATTTTACAAAAACAAGGACATTGTGTCAGAACTTACAAAAAATACTTTTTCTGCTCTCAAGAGTTAAAAAATTATGCACTATCCCCAATAAATAAACTTGAAATAAAAACGTTGAAATTGTAGACTTTTCTGTAGTATTTTCATAAATTTTATTAGTATGCCATTCCTGAAATGTTGATTCTAAATTAAAGGAGGATACGATGAAAAAAAACATAATTTTATTAAACATAGCTATTATATTGACAATATTCTCTTTTTCTGGATGTAGCAAAGCCAATCAAACAGATAGTAGTTCTGATAGTAATTCCTCAACAACCCCATTACCCCAAACAAAAACACATATTGTCGAGATGACGGGTGATTATGAGTTTGTTCCATCAAAATTAACGATAAAACGGGGAGATAGCGTGAAATGGGTTGTGACCGGCAATAAACCACACGAAGTCGCAAGCGGGAAAGCAATTAAAACGGAAGATGGAATGGAGGGTGTACCTGATGGTCTCTGGGATTCAGGCAAAATGGCTTCTGGGAGTTTTACTTACACTTTTCATACCACCGGTACCTTTCCTTATTACTGTGATTCTCATGCTGATCAGGGAATGACAGGTACGATTACCGTTGAATAATTTCCTTTAGCAGGAAAACCATCTCTTTCAATAAGGCTCCAGTGGAGCCCTCTTAAGAAGAGCGAAGAGCCGTCAGGCAAGAAACCTAACCCAGACAAGCTGGAAAACCAGAAATCCGAAGCACAAAATTCGAAACAAATTCGAATGCTCAAAATACAAATGTTCTAAACAAAAGAAAAATGTTCTACACTGAACATTTAAGATTTCAGCATTTGGATTTTGTATCTGTTTCTGATTTCGATATTAGAATTTTTTCCCATAATTTATCAATATATTTTTGCTAAGAGAATGATAGCCCAATCTTTCGCTTGCAAAAAATAAACACTTTCCTCTCAATACCCAACATAAATTTGTTGCGCCTTGGCAAAAAGATAATGGCTTGACACTAAATCAAATTATAGATTACAAGAAAGGGAGAATGTTTTATATAATATTACATCATATATGTGCTGCATTAAAACTTATTAAGGTAATGATGGCTGCGTTGTTAATTTTTTCTTGCATATCGTTCTCTGGATGCAGTAAACCCGATGAAAAAAAAACAGAACAAGAGACAAGGGACAAAACAACAATATTAATTCAATGGCTTAAAGACAAGGACAGAAGTGTACGACAGATGGCAGCAGAGCAACTTGGGGAGAGAAAAGAAACTCGTTCCGTTAAACCACTGATTGACGCATTAAGAGACAAAGACAGAAGTGTACGTTGGAGTGCGGCTGAAGCATTGGGGGAAATAAAGGATATTCGTGCTGTTACTCCATTGATTACCGCTCTCAAGGATAACGACAAAGATGTGCGGTGGAACGCTGCCGGGGCACTTGGAGAAATAGGCATTCCTGCAGTAGAATCCTTAATAGCGGCGCTGAATGATAATGACAGTATAGTCAGACAGTATGCAGCTGTCGCACTGGGGAAAATAAAAGATCCTCGTGCTGTTGAACCTCTGATCTTTACATTGAAGGATGTTAACAGTGGCATCCGGAACACGACAGCAAGGGCGATGGGAAAGATTAAGGACAGCCGCGCTGTTGAGCCTTTGATTGGCGCGCTGAAGGATACTGACAGCGGTGTCCGGCGTGATGCAGCTGGAGCGTTGGGGGAGATAAAGGATGCGCGTGCGGTTGAACCCTTAATTGCCGCACTAAAGGATAATAACAGTACCGTTCGGTGGTGTGCTGCAGAGGCATTGGGAAAGATTAAGGATGCACGTGCGGTTGAACACCTGATTGACACACTTGAGGACTTTGACACCAGCGTCTGGAAAAAGGCAGAGAAGGCACTGGAAGAAATGGAGGAAAAATGATTATGCTGAAAAAGTTGAATACACAATATTCACTCACAATTATTGCTGTAATTTTCGGAATATCTATTGTCTGCACATCCTGCAATAAAACTGAGGAAGTTACGATTGAAAGGGGAAAAGATACAGAGCGGATTACGCCAGAGCAGGGAAGCCTTGCAGGGGCCATGAAAAAGGCATCCATATCGATGAGAAGATTGGCAAGAGCGGTTGAATACAATGACTGGGATCAGATGGATTTATTAACAAAAGAACTCAAAGAAAATATAGGCTTTAATTGTGTAGAATTATATATGATTGAAAATAACGATATTCCGCATGAGTTTACGGTATTAAGCAGCAAATTCAACAATGCTTTAAATAAATTAATGTTGTGCGGCAAAAAACAAGATTCCTCAAATACAAATCAGGAATTTAATAATCTTGTTAAGTCGTGTGACGCATGCCATGAAAGCTTTAATAAAGATGCCAAAACAAAATTAGACTTTACTGATTCAGAGCAAAGGTAGGTACTGAAACCAGTTATGTCATCTAAGGAATAGCATGCGTGAAGACTGTCATACCTGAACATGTTTCTGATATACTTGCTCTCGCATATTTGTATCCAGGAACTTGTAAAAATGACATCTTTGGGACAATACATGAAACAAGCAACAATCTAACCAGCAATGCTGTTGAAGCACATACTTACAAAATACAACGTGAAACAATAACGCCACTATTTGTCATTCCCGAATGCCTTTATCACCGATTTTCATGGAAACAAAACGCCCTAAACAATTCTAGGCCAAGCCGTTTTATATTGTTGTAAGCAGCGTTGCGATAATGTGTTATGAGTGTCACCGGCTAAGCAATACGAATATGATTAGGGTTTGTATATAATATTTAAAATAAGCATATAACAAACACACACCCTCTCAGCTATTAACTATAACCCCTGTATGCCTTACTATATAGGCATGTAGCGTTTTTAATTATTTCATCGACAATAATACACGAATTATGTATTATTGTTTCATGGTAGAAAAAGGCCCTAATATAAACCCGTATGAATATTTTGAAAACCCAAGCTTAGTTAACCAAAAGAAATACGAGGCGTTGAAATCTTTCTTTTATGAGAAGGAAAGCGCAGAAAAGGTGGCAGCCAAGTTTGGATATACACTTAGCTCGTTTTATTCTCTAACGCGAGATTTTAGAAACTATCTAAAAGCACCTAAGACAGAGGATATGTTTTTTTTAGTTTCTAAACCTGGTCGAAAGGAAAAAGACTTTGATGGTGAAATTTATTCATTAATCATCAATTTAAGAAAACAATATCTATCTATTCCAGACATAAAGTCCATTCTTGATTCAAAAAGCTACAAAGCTTCTGAAAAATACATTTGGGAGGTTTTGAGAAAAGAAGGATTTGCAAGGTTGCCGAGAAGGAGCAAGCAAGCCAGACACACCGCAGGGGCAAATAACAAAATCGAGGCTCCAATTAGTGTAGCCATGGACTATATACCTGAGAGATTTACTACTCAAAATACTATTGGTATTTTTTGCTTATTGCCCTATATGAGAAAATATAAGATAGATGTTGCAATTAATAATTCGCTTTATCCGGAAACTTCAACTATTAATAAATATTCTTCTATTTTAAGTTTTATTGCTTTAAAGATTTCAAATGTTCGCAGGTATAGCGTTGATGATCTGTGGTGTATGGATAGAGGCTTAGGCTTATTTGCAGGTTTAACAGTACTTCCAAAAACCGGGTGGTTTAGCTCATATTCAAGCAGAGTGACTCGCAAGATGAACCTTTCGTTTTTAAAAAACCTTCATAGGATTTGGAAAAACAATGGACTGCTTTCAGACACAATGAATCTTGATTTTACAGCAATTCCTTACTGGGGCGATGATTCTCAGCGAGAGAACAACTGGTCTGGCAAGCGTAACAAAGCTCTCTCCAGCATGCTTGCGGTGTTAGCACAAGAACCGGATTCGGGAATAATAGATTACACTGACAGTAATATAAGGCACAATAACGAACCTGAAGTTGTATTAGAGTTTTTGGATTTTTATAGAGATGGTAATCCAAAGGATACTAGCCTGAAGTACATTGTGTTTGATAGCAAATTTACTCCATATAAGAATTTAAGAAAATTAGATAGTAAAGATTTGAAATTTATTACTATTCGCAATAGAGGTAAAAAAATTGTTGAAAAATTAGATAATTTACCAAGTACAAGCTGGAAAAAGATAAGAGTAATGAATGCCGATGGTAAAGGCAGAACATTAAAAGTATTTGAGGAAAAGTTTTTTCTTGATGGTTATGGGAAAGAGATTCGTCAAATTGCAATTACCGGACATGGTAAAATTAAACCGGCTTTGATAATAACTAATGATGATGATATTACTCAAGAAGATATTGTTCGCAAGTACAGTCGTCGTTGGATTGTGGAGAAAGGCATATCGGAACAAATAGAATTTTTCCATTTGAATAGAGTTTCATCATCAATGGTGATTAAGGCAGACTTTGACTTGACCATGTCAGTTTTAGCACACAATCTTTATCGATTGTTAGCAATGAACCTACCGGGATATACACATAACACCTCAACGACCTTATTTGAAAAGTTTTTATGCAATAGCGGAGAGATAGAAATCACATCTGAAAAAATAATTGTTCGAATGAAAAAGAAAAGAAATCTGCCAGCACTATTGAATGAAATGGAAAAATTTGAAAATATTGTCATACCTGGCATGGATAATAAAAAGCTAGTTATTACTGGTTCGTCTACTACTTGAATTTAGGGTTAGTTTTTTACCATGAAAATCTATGATTAAGAAACAATGAGATAGCTTCATCTAATAGCGCAATAGAAAAATCTGAGTCACGTTGGACGCGCTCTTTAATTGTTTTTTTAGCCTCCTCAGTAGAATCTGTGGGTGATTGGAGGCTCTGGTAATTTTCCAAGTGTATGATATAAAGCGACTTCAATTGATTTAAAAGTGCGAAAGCAAAAAGATTTTCTCATAGTCAGTTTGGCTTTTAGATTAAAACTCTCAACTATGCCGTTAGATAGACGTTCTTTGACAGAAAAATAGTTCAATAAAAGCACTAAACAAAAGCCTGATAATAACAGAACCCAATAATAACAGAACCCAAAACACCCACCAGGAAATACTTAATCTTCTCCGAATTCATTCATTTATTTGTCAACTACACCATTGAATTAATTGATTGCAATGGTACACATTTTTTGCACGCAATGTCATCGCTAACACAAAAGTCTTTAAAAATTTGCAAGAGTCCATGCTGATGCCTGGCTGAATTAACCTCACTTCTGTACTGGTTCACCGTAAATCGGAATTTTTCAAGTTAAAAATAAGAATGATGCCGGTAGCTTCAATTTTAACACTTTAACTCAGTACCGGACGGTACTGAGTATTAAAACTATTTTTCTCATAAAAAATGTTATCAACTCATTTTGTGGGTTTTTTCTTGTCAACAGGTTGCAAGTTGTTCGATAATATGTGATACCAACACTTGATAACGTTATAATTATGGCAAGGTTACCATTGATTATTTTACCTTCTCGGTACCGTCAACCGTTCAATATTCGAAAGCAATGATTTCTTATATTCTTTGCTGACTAAGAGATTTATAAAAAAAAGGTGAAAAAGCAGAAAAAGGGGAAAGTCTTCCCTTAACTGCAAAATAAATTGGGCCTTGACCTGATTTATGTTCGTCTTCCGTTCAGGAGCCTACTGGACCTGTTCGAATGAGAGTATCTGGAAGGTCTTCCTGTGTTCGTGATTCTGTTTTGTCCAGTATAGACTGAGAAGCAGTATCGCCATCATTGTCTTTATCAGCCACCGTTGTATCCACGGTTGGCAGAACTGACAGTCTTGCTTTGATTTTTTCTTTAATACGCTGTTCTTCCTCTTCAATAAATGAGTTAATAATAGGAATTCTTATAACTAACTCACGGACTACTTCCTCACTCGCTCTTGCAGCATAAACATCTCTCATGCTCATAAAATTCTGGAACGAAGCGATTACAAAATCAATAGGATTTGTTGCAACACGGATATCATTATCATGCCTTCTTTGTTCACCTTCAAATAAGATACTGCCGTCTTTCGTAGAAACACATTTGATACTCAAGCCAATCTTGATTTGTTTAAAAAGCGCATAATAGGAGTTTTTGTATTTTGTAACTTGGCCATAAATTAACGCGTCCGCGCCAAGTATCTCGCCCAACTCTTGAGCCGGTATCTTATATAAGTCATTGGGCGTTAAAATCTCAAGTTCCTGCAGCATCTTATCGACATACATTAACTCTATATCTACAAATTCTCTTGAGGCAAAATGGCCAAAGAAAAATCTTCTCAATCTATTCGAATAAGTCCAGTTCCAGCCATCCGTTTCTTTTTTGCTGAACCTTGGGATAGGGACTGAGTTCAGAATATATTTGCCACCTACAAGATTATCAAACGGTAAAATCGCAATTTTCCTGGGAGGGTCAGTATAAAACTTGTCCGAAATCTTAAACTCTTTACCTCCCGGATCAATCTGATAAATTCTATCCAATGTCTTTTTCTTTCCATGCTCAGCAAGCCCTTCTTCTCTCTGAAAGAAAGGCTCTTCTCCTGTTGTTCTTCGTTTGCCGTCATTGGAGAAACATCCCGTTACAAATAACGAAATAAAAAGTAAAACTGCTAAACCTTTAACTACCTTAAAAACAGAGATAAAATTTTTCATATGTTTACACATTTCCAATTCCTCTTTTCTTTTAATGATCAAAAAAACACGAAACCGATATTTTAAGAACCGTTTCAATTTTGTCACAATTTTCAACATATAATAACGTTCATGCTTCTGGATTTGTTGATAACTTGCACTTACCATATTTCCTAATCTTGTATGTGAAGTTCCATATCTGCCTAGATGACTTTGATTTTTATTAACACGTCCTCTAGTAACAACCATTCAGATAATACCAACAGTGACTGAAAGATCTCCCAGGCTTGGATTCTTGACTGTATGTTCATAGGCAAGTACGACTGCCCCTAATAAGATAAAGAATAAAGAAAATCTATACTTTTTCGTGGTATCTTCAACTTCAAACAAGTGCATGCATTTTGTACATTTTACTTCCATAATTCCCACTTTCTTTTGGTATATTATTACTAAAAACCAACTAGGTTTTTGGAGAAGGGTTTGTTGGATTATAAAGTCCCAATTCACCTTCCAAAGTTACGATGGATTTTTGTACGGTTTGTATATGCTGAAGATGAAACTTTATTTTGCGATTGTGCTTTTGCTTTTGCTATTAACCTTTCAACAATTGGCTTTGTAAGATCTTGTTTTGCATTGACGTCTCCGGGGTTTTTCTGTACAAGATTCAGGTAGGTTAATATAAATGCCGCCATGGCATCTATTGGCTGCACAAGGGTTGGTTCTGCCTGTTTAGCAGTCTTGAAAAACTTAAACTGGCCTTTTCTCTCTCCGTTTTCATCCGTGTAAAGTTCAACAATTGTATAACTGCCTTTTACGGTCTTAGATAAAACACCTTCAAATAAATCTAAGAGTGCTTCTTTTTGGGTGCTCAGATGATCATAACCTTTTCGATAATTGCCTTGTGAATCGAGAGCACCTGCAATTCTGAACCATCCGTGGAATGATATTGTTTTGAAAAACTTCTTTATCTCTCCGCCATATAGTATTGGTTCTGCTATTTCGTTCCTCACCAGAAAGTATAGCTTTGGCATCTTTGCCGTATAGCTGTATGATTTGATGTCCGTGTTGTTGATCAGATATTTTACAAAATCTTTGTCTTTAATAGTATATTCATTGATCTTATTTCCAAGTTGTCCCCACTGTTCTATAATATCTGAAACCTGGTATTCAGGGATTTCTAACATCTTTACCGTAGTGTGTCCGTTTTTTTTAACGTTTATATGTTCTGAGATTATACTATCTGTTTCTGTTTGTTTGCTCTTAATATTGATTATTGCTGTTTGATATTTAGCAGGTATTACTGGAGTTTCGGCAAAGACTCGCTCGTGGCCTATATTGGTCAAAGGGGAAAGAGGGTTTACCGGACTTATTGTAAAGGCTAGTACAATGAAGTTTATGTAAAGAGTACGTTTTATTCTTAGCATTAGTACCGACTCCTGTATTAAAGTTGTTTTTTTCTCAATTAAGCATACTGCACGATGTAATGACACTTGGCATTGTAGTTAGGCATCAGATGTGCCAAACATTTTTGTTTATTATGAATATCCTTTAAAACTTATCCTAGATTCAACTAACAAGTGCAAATAGTTCTATGGTGTGATGAAATAATAATCAGATCAGTAACCGTTTCGTTTGTGGCCCATTTACAGTAACTGTGGGTCAAGTTAAGTCGCTCAGCGACAAAATACTATCCTTCGACTCGGCTCAGGATGACGTCACACTGAACCGGGACGAAGTGTTATCGACATTGAAATCCCTATACATTAAATTAGGAAATACAATATTGATTCATACATAGGAATTAATAATTTCCTTTTCGTGAAACTTGTTTCTCTCTTCTTCTCTACTGGAGATGCAAGCATTCAAATCCTTTAATAGACCAATTTCAAGGTCGTACACCCAGCCATGAACCACCAACTCCTGTCCAGCCTCCCACGCATTCTGAACAATTGTTGTGTGACATATATTGTTTACCTGCTCAACTACATTAAGTTCACATAGCAGTTTATGTTTTTCGTTTTCACTTTGATCTAAGTCAAATTTGTCTTCATGAATGCGGTACACATCTTTAACGTGCCGTAGCCAATTATCGATCAGTCCATGTTGGTTATTGTCCATAGCGGCTTTAATGCCTCCACAACCGTAATGGCCGCAAACTATAATATGTTTCACCTTTAATACATCAACAGCAAATTGAATGACTGATAAACAGCTTAGGTCAGTATGTATTACAAGATTAGCAATATTACGGTGTACAAAGAGCTTTCCAGGCATCAGACCAATAACTTGATTTGCGGGTACACGGCTGTCAGAGCAACCAATCCATAAGTAGTCAGGGTTTTGTTGTTTAGAAAGTAATGTGAAAAAACCAGGATCGGTTTCTATTATTTTGTCTGCCCAGTTCCTGTTGTTATCAAAAAGATGCTTTAATACTTTCATATGAAGATCCTCCTATTTAGTTTTCAAATATAACACTTCTAATCATCTTAAAACTGCGACTGAAGTTGCAGTTCAGTATTAAGTCTTGTACAAATCGTGAATTTCCTTCTCATAACATTTCAAGCGATTCTTCAGGTGTAATCGCCATTTATGACTCTTGCGTCTGCATTTTCCTTCCCTCCGATTCTCGTTTTTACACGCTATAAAAATTATGTTATATGATTAAAGAATCAGTTGGCTTACCGCCACACAGTAAAGATACAGCCCTTATACCGGTAGTGCTTTGTTTTTGACTGGCAGGGCTAATATCCATTTATCAAGTTTTTCAGAATAGATATCTTCTTTACCATAAGTTTTCACCAATGGCGGTTTCAGTCTTACATTAATACCTCTATCGGTTGCTGATTTAATGAAATCTTCTACGACTTCTCTAACATCATAATCAATGCTATAGCATTTGCTCATATCGATGGTCAGATCTGTCTCTTTAGGTATTCTGGCCAGTTCTTTTATAATTGCCCCTTTATTGAGAAAGTTGACATCTTCAGCCATGGTAATTATTAACTGCTTTTCTCCTTCACCTGGGTGTATATGTAAGAAATGAGAATTTTTGTAGTTACGGATTAAGACAACAACAGCGCCTACTGAACACCCAAGTCCAAGCCCCACGAGTAGATCAACAAATACAATCCCAAGAATAGTGACGATAAACGGCAGAAATTGATCCCATCCCAGTCTATATGTCTCTACAAATATACTGGGCTTAGATAGTTTATATCCGACCATTATTAAAATGCATGCAAGAGCGGATAAGGGTATAAGATTAAGTACACTTGGAAGTAGCGCTACACATATCAACAGAAAAATCCCATGAAGAATGGTAGATAGTTTCGTTCTTGAACCGGCTTGCATATTGGCAGAGCTTCGAACGATTACCTGTGTAATTGGCAACCCGCCAATCATTCCTGAAAGCATGTTTCCGGCACCTTGGGCAAACAACTCCCGGTTGGTTGACGTAACTCTCTTGTGGGTATCCAGTTTATCAGTCGCCTCCACACACAAAAGTGTTTCTAAACTGGCAACAATCGCAATTGTGACAGCTAAAACATAAACGGCCTTATTGCCTAACTGGCTGAAATCAGGAAAGGTAAACAGGCCAAAGAATGATGATAAACTGCCGGCAACCGGCACACTTACCAGGTTCTCTGAACCTAAAGTAAATTGAGGAAAGTAATTTTTTGTTATCAACTGACAACAAATAGCAGCCGCTACTACGACGATTGGTCCTTGTATTAATTTAAACACATTTTGATATTTTTTTGTCAGATACAATTCCCATAACAACAAAATCGCTACTGAAATAGCAGCAATTAATACTGCTCCAGGTGTTATATGTCCAAGAAGAACTTTTCCAATTAATGTAAACGTGTTTTCACCGCCCAATTGGACAAAAGCATCATTACCCATCCACTCCTTATCATATCCAAACGCGTGAGGTATCTGTTTCAGGATGATGATGATACCGATACCGGAGAGCATCCCTTTTATAGCCGCAGAGGGGAAAAAATATCCGATAATTCCTGCTCTAGATAAACCCAGTATTATTTGCAGCGCTCCCCCTATGACAACGGCAAGTAAAAATATCTCGAAAGACATTGAATGCAGCGCTTCAAACACAACTACAGCCAGGCCTGCCGCCGGGCCGCTGACTCCATGGGCGGAGTCGCTTATAGACCCCACAACTATACCACCAATTATTCCGGCAATAAGACCTGAGAACAGAGGCGCTCCACTTGCCAATGAGATTCCGAGACAAAGCGGCAGTGCTACAAACAGTACTACAATACTTGCCGGAATGTCTTGTTTGAGATGAGAAAAAATCCCATGCTTTATTGTTCCTCTTTCAATCTTAGCCATTTATTGTATTACCTCCAAAAAGTTATCATTTCTTCTATATTTGGTTTCTTTGCAAACATGTCACTCCTTGTTATGGCTTGTCTTAGGCTAAATACCTTTCCTATGTACCACGCCAGCAACTGTTTCAGGCAGTAAAAGAACACTTACTTTGAACACTGTCAGGCCTGGCATATTGACAAAATCAAAAAACATTTCGCTAAAATTGTGTTGTAGTTTTAGTTTTCATTCACATAATATGTTGTTGAAGAATGAAAAATATAAACTCCTACTTAGACTGAAATATAAAATGTACAATAGTAACAATATGAAACTTTTCAGTCGAATATATTTTATAATATAACAATATAATGGTATAAATAGTTCCGACAATAGGTTGCTTTATGAAAAAAACATACAATGAACACGTACTATCGCAAGCCTCAACACTAACTACTGCATTTAGGGACATTATGTTTTGCCTCAAGCGGATCAATAAATGTATAGCCTGATACAAATAGAAATATTATTAAAAATCCGTATTAGAATTCCCATTTGAATTTTATTCCCCAAACGTTGTTCGCCTCATGATTAAAGACGTCACCGAAGTTAGCGAAAGCTACGGACATGGTTAAATTGTCACTGGCTATGTAAGTTATAAAACCGTCCCACCAATCGTCCTCTTCTTCTACGAGTCCCGATATAGCGTCGAATTCATCAGGTTTCTGACGGTACTCACCGCCGATTACAAGATTGTCTAATACCAGGACGCCAAAGTTACCTTCAAAGACGGTTCTCCGTTCATCAGTAAAACCAAACAGGCCAATCTGGGCAGCTTCCGTAGAACGGATACCCGCGTTTAGCATTAGAGGGCGCGACAGGGATGTAATCATCTTAGACGCATAAAGAGTTACATCAACACCGTCGTTATCCTCGATACCTATATCACTAAACACTCCCCCCAAACGTTTGTCTATGACTGAGGTGTCTTCGTTTTTCTTATAGTGTATGCCTAATGTCAGGGCCGGCATCCAGGATTTCTTGAATTCGCCTTCCTGCAGGAGTTGGAGCCTGGCGTTAAAATTGTGCAGATATACTGAGTCTTCGATAGTATTAACACCAGTTGCCGTCTCAATGTCCTCGGGCAATTTACCTAAACCAAAATGGTTCAAGGCGTATCCCAATTCAAAACGGCCCCACAAAGTCTCATTCACGGTGAAGGCCTCCATGTGTCTCCCATCACCAACGTTTGCGTATGTAATACCCAAACTTGGCAGCCCGAAAACCTTGCCTTCTTCTGGTGGATTTATCAGATAGGCAGAGCCGGTCAGGAGGATTCCTCCAAACCCTTCAACATTTTGCAGTGGGAGTGGCGGCGCCTTCACTTTTTCTTCTGCAAACATAGTTAGAGCTGTCATAAAGAGCATAATGCAACCCAGACAACTGATTATAAATATTTTCTTCATTTTTGCTGCGTTTCTTTATTGGAAATATAATATAAGGACAATTGCGACACCACCTTATAACTGATAGGTTACCCGTTTCAGTCAGAATGATTATCATTCGCGCCTAATGCAATAAACTATAAAAGGAGAAATAATATCAATATGAAATTATATAGTCAAGTATATTTTATAATTTAACAGTATATAAGTATAAATATTTCATGTTGATATCCCAATTAGTTGGAGAAAACTTGTATAATTTTTAATGAAAAGTACCGTTCGTCCAGGAATCCATATGCTTTTCTTTTAATGACTTTGATTTTATTATTAACCCCTTCAAGTTTACTAGTATGGATCTGGCAGTCACAGTGATTCAAAATTCCATAGCTATAACGTTTTAACATGTTCGTAAATTTTCTTACACAAGGATGATTAAGTGTGTTCGCTAAAAGGCACCACTCATCCAGTGCCTTTTTAACCCACGTTCACGATCGGTAGAACCAAAGGTGCTTAAGCTTTATAATGGACTGGTATTTTCGGACCACTAGCTAAGATGCATTTTTGATGTTAAAATATCAAAAAGGAGGTTCAAAAATGAGAAAGGGTTTTAATGCGGAATTTAAGGCGAAGGTTGCATTGGAAGCAATTAAGGAAGAAAAGACCATAGCGGAGTTGTCATCTAAATACGAAGTACATAGGACACAAATAACGGATTGGCGTAAAGGAGCATTAGGCGGAGTGAAAGAAACCTTCAAGGGAAAACGGGAGAAGGACAACAAAGAAAATGAGAGGTTGGTTGATGAGTTGTATAGACAGATCGGTCAACTGAAGGTAGAAAACGAATGGCTTAAAAAAAAAGCTGCATTGTTTGAAGATTGAGGAGAAAAGACGGCTAATAGAATCGAGGAATGGTAAGTTAAGTATTCGCAGGCAGTGCGAACTTTTGGATCTTCATAGATCAAATTACTATTATGAGCCTTTTATGGAAGCCGAAAGATCCAGGAAGGATTAAGGCGTGAAGGCTTTGAAATAGACAGAGAGAGGTTGTCCTAAGGTGTTTAATAGTGATCAGGGATCACAGTTTACGAGTAATGAGTTTACTGGTATTCTCATAAGTAGTGGGATTGAGATCAGTATGGATGGACGAGGTCGAGTGTTTGACAATATTTTTACCGAGAGGCTTTGGAGGAGTGTGAAGTATGAGGAGGTGTATATAAAAAACTACCAGGTATATCAAGATGCCCGCGAGGGTTTAAGTCGTTATTTTTTGTTTTATAACAACCGTAGATATCATCAATCGCCAGGGTACAGGACTCCGATTGAAGTGCATTATGGAGGATATAAAGGGAAATAATGCCATAAAAAATTATTTCTAGAAAAGAAAAATAGACAATGGGGAGGGGTTTGTGAATTTGCAAAAAAGTGTAACTCCAGTCGCCCTAAGGGCTCCTTCCGTTACACTTTTTGTGTTGTGTTGTTCATTAGGCAATGCATCTAAAAAATAGCATAAAATGGTCTTGACAAACCAGGCCACCTCACTTATCCTTTAAGAATTAAAACCGTATTTATTGTCTCGTTGAGTGATAAAAGTTGTTTTAAATGCTATCGATGATCTTTCTTGCGAATGTTTCGTTTGTTCTTTAAAAGAATGTATTTCGAGCCTACAAATATATCTTTATCCTGTTTTGTGGCTTTACGGAATTCGGCATTGCGCACTTTATCAATAACTTTGCCAAAACTTGAAACTACATGGAAAAGGTCGAAGACTATCTTCACATGAGGTACCTGGCTTTTTACCGTATGAATATATGGATCCCGCATATCCATCGCTATCGCTTCTATGGTTTGTCTTTGTTTATTGGTCATACCGTTAAAGAAGTCTATCAAGGTTTCTTTGGTTCGACCTTTTCCAACCCAGACCACCCGGCCACTGACATAGTCCAAAACAACTGTCATGTAGTGATGTCCCTTAGAAATAGCTATTTCGTCAACTGCCAGTACACGAAGACCATTATAGCCTGTTTCTCCGTATTGTTGCTCAAGAAAATACTTATCGATAGTTTTAACGGTTTTCCAGTTAATTCCAAAATGTGTTGCAACATCTTTTACCGTTAAAACTTTACACAACTGATAAATAAACAATGCTAAACGACGAGTGACACGAATGTATGGTTCAAAAAACTCCAGATCTTCAACAGTTATTCGGTCACATGGTGCACACATAACCTTACGACAAGAACAGTTTATCCATACACGTGTCGAACCCATATTCAGATCACGGATAGACCGCTTCTGGTAGCTATGAATACGTTGTGCTTTACTGCCACACACATGGCATTTAGGACTAAATCGATGATCCGGTATTGCCGTAAGTTGTGACATATCTGCATCAGATGAAACCGATTGCTTAATAATTCGTACTCGGTCAAAAGGAAAATATGGTAAAATATTCAACGTGGACATTGCTGATCTCCTATAAATAAATCATATATTAACCCGGCAATTAAATACATTGAAATTTTCTCTGGATATGTTATAATTGCTGCATGGAAAATATCGATGCACGAAAACTTTCAACAGAAACCCAGCAACAAATACGTAACCAATCAATTCGACTCAGAAAGTCTGGAAAAACCTACAGAGAAATATCAGAGATTACCGGTATTCATCTAAATACTATTGCCAGATGGTGTAAAGCTTATCAGCGTAAAGGTGCTAAAGCTATTCAAATTAAGAGAAGGGGTAGACGAGTGGGTAACTGCCGAACATTGACCCCGGAGCGAGAAAGAGAAATCCAGAAAATTATTTATGAGAAGTGTCCTGATCAGCTTAAATTTTCTTTTGCATTGTGGACTCGTAAAGCAGTTCAGCAGTTAATCAAACAACTCTGTTGCTTTGATATGCCGGTACGAACTGTAGGTGAATATTTAAAACGATGGGGTTTTACGCCTCAAAAGCCATTACGCAGAGCTTACAAGCAGAATTCTAAAGCCGTTAATGAATGGCTGGATAAAGAGTATCCTGCAATTGCACAAAAAGCTAAAAAAGAAAAAGCAGAAATCCACTGGGGAGATGAAACGGGACTTTGTAATGACAGTTATCACGGCAGAAGCTATGCACCACGAGGGCAAACACCCGCGATTCGCCTTCACCCCAGGTGCAAACGGGTGAATTTGATTTCTACAGTTACGAATCAAGGCAAGGTAAGATTTATGGTATATAAGGATAAAATGAATTCTAGTACTCTTATAAAATTTATGAAACGCCTTATCAAAGATTCAACAAGAAAGATATTTCTGGTTCTTGATAATTTAAAGGTTCATCATAGTCACATTGTAAGGAATTGGCGACAAAAGCATAAAGAGCAAATAGAGGTTTTCTTTTTACCCTCTTACTCCCCGGAGTTAAATCCAGATGAGTATTTAAATTGTGATTTAAAAGCAGGTGTACATTCCAAAACGCCTGCAAGAACAAAAGAGCAACTCAAGAATAAGGCAATATCTCATCTGAGAAAACTTCAAAAGTCTCCGGGCAGAGTAAGGAAATACTTTAAACATCCAAAAATTGCGTATGCTGCATAGTCAATCTATTTAATTGCCGGGTTAATATGGGTATATATTTATTTATAAGAATACCGGATGTTCACTTTTTCAATAGATTAATCCATAATAGATTACTCTTTTCTCCAACTAATTCGGAGATGAACCAAATTTCAATAATACATTATTCTGTCAAAAATATACAAATTATCCTTTAATGCCACCAGTCTCAACAATACCAACTACATTCAGGCAGGGACACTATTGCCTACACCTAATTGAACCATTAAAAGATAGTTGCGAAAATAAACATATTCTGGTAGATAATGTTCTAGATAAAATCTTATATGCATATATCGCAATTATTAACTCACTATGAAACTAACTAAAAACGAAATACGTGTACTCAAGCTGCTGGTAGAAAACCCGCTAGCGATAAATAGTGATGTTTCGAAGAAGCTTAAGATAACTTCGCAGGCAGTTGGTAAAATAAGAAAACAACTCTACGAAAAAGGTGTTATTAAGAACCATGAACTGAGATTGAATTATAATAAATTAGACATAAACATACTTTCAATTGCTTTGATTAAAATATTGCCCAGTGTCTTCAAAATATTTAAAAATAACGAATTAGACAAGGTGGTAAGGCCGGTAAATGCGATAAGGTCTTATGCAATACGGGAAACTGACGTAACACATATAATAATATATGCATTCAGGGATATTGAAGAGTACGACACATATTTCAAAGATATTTTAGATGAATTCAGTGATTACGTAGAAATAAAACACTCCTTTGTTCTGTCATCAAAAAGCGTATTAAAATCATCATCTATGGATATGCTTTTAAAAGTACTTGGTGAATACAGAATGAATAATAAATAGGCCTCCTCAGTATGTTATTATGTGTTCATAATTGTTTAATACAAACGATAACGGGAGGGATTATGAAGAATGCAATCATAAATAATAGCAAAGCAGGAAAATACTATTGGTGAGCACAATCAGCACCTGTTGATGTATTAACGCGCAAATTCCGCAATCAGTCACCAAAAATAGAAGATTCGTTTCACATGTTGAGAGATAGCACTGCATGCCTGTTTTTATCTGAATTAATAAACGGAAAATATGATTTTGCTGGTGTATTGTACAACATTCCTTCAGATATTTTCTTTCCAAAAATTAAAAAAAGTGATCTGATTTCCTCGCCTCTACCTAATCTGTCAAACAAAGATATAATTATGCATTTAACTGGACCGGCACTAAACGATGACAAAAAATTGACAAAAAATGGCTATTTAAAAGCGATTCAATATTAGAAAAAACGATATTAACTCTTTTGAGTCTATGACACATAGCAAAGCATCACGAATCCCACACTCAAGCACAGAATTCAAAATAATTCGCTCGTCAATCTTGTTTTCTAATCGGAACTCTTCGTATCTTCTGTCTATTTGAGCAATCTCAACCTCTTTTAAAGCTTTTTTATTCATGGTCCCGGTAGTTTACACCACACCTGCCAGAATACGAGGCCCTGCTGCCTCTAATTCTGAAAAAAAGTTTGATAAATCTGCTGTATTCGGTAAAGACCAACACTTCTCCCCTCGGTTAGACTCATCATAAAATCCATGTGTCCCACAAAATCTTTATCTTTATTTGCCTCAACATCAGAATTGGATTGTTCGGGATGTTCGGGTGGTATCTCTTTCAGTTCATACCTTCGCCGGTTATGCGCCTTTTTTGATTTTTTTCCATCCTCGGTTTGGTAATACTCGGCACATCGCTTACGGGCACCTGCTTTTTTATGATGAGTTCTGCAGCCCAATGGGCAGCGTATGTCGATCCTTCCACGATTTCCGGGATGAGTTAGAAAAAAATCCTGCACTCAACACAGCGTGTGAGGACTCGGTGTGTTGGATTGGTCGATCGTAAAATATCACGGAGGGTCCGGTAATACTTTGAGATGGCTGGTCGTACCACTTCTTTGCGGTACCAGTTATGTTCGTAGGCGTAGAAACTCTTTAGATGGATTAAGGAGTAAAAGATAGTTTCGGTTATACGCTTAAATTCAATTTGCATAAGCGTATCGTAACAAAGAATGATTTATTAGTAAATTATTGACTTGCACAACCTTGTGGTCACTTTAAACTGAAATCATTCTGATATGCTCTCTATAATCTATTGTTGCGACTCTTGCGGGGTGAGGAGGGAGATTTATCTCAGCACAAAGGGGAGAATTTATCTCAGCGCTATCGAAGGGTGTTAACTTGGTGCTTACCTACTCCCTGTCATACAACATACAATCAATTATGCAACATCGGCTCGCAAATAACGCTCCGCATAAGCAACCACCACCTGTATATATGCTTGCAAGAAAGGTTTGGAGCGGCAGCCTCAATAAATATTAAATCGCATAGTTATTGGTGGTTAGCTTCATGCGCTCGTTATATTTTTTTTTCGATTAAACGGCCTGTTACAAACTTATGTAATACGCTCGACATTAACGTTTGATATGGTATTCCTTCTTCTAATGCTTTTGTTTGTAATGCTATTACATCCTTACTAGACATGCGTAGATTAATACGTCTATCTTTTTTGAAAGAGGATTTTGCCATTTCTATATATTTTGATATTTCTCTATTTTTATTTTTTATTGATACCCACTCACCTTTTTCGACAGATTCTAATAGGGCTTTTTCCTCTTTGTCTAATTTTAAGTTTTTCATTTTCATACCTCCCTATGAATATATTTTTTTGTCATTTTTCGACTTGGGATAACGGTTTTTAAAAATATTTCATTTTCACTTTCAACAAATGGAACTAAATATGCGTAATCATCAATATTCACTATAAATATTTTTTGTTCCAAATACTCTTTGTGATTTGGATGATTTATTATGTCTAATAACCATCCATTCTCAATATAAAGCATGACTTTTTCAAAAGTGATGCCCCTTTCTGCCTTCAACTTTTCATTTTTTTCAGTATTCCACGAATAAACCTTCATTGTCTATATATATGACAGTGTGTGCCTTTTGTCAACTAAAATATAACGTCTAGTATGAGCTACCGGCTGATGGCTTGCGAACCGCAAGGGCTTATCCGGTCAGCTCAATACTATGGTTGGACGAAGCCGCTATCGCGGAGAACAAAATCGGAAATTTATTATATAATGTAACCTCACACCCTCAACGGGAGGGTGAATCTATTAACAAATAGGAGGTTACAGGTCTATGAAAACATTATCTCAATCCGATTTCAACAAATATTACCAAACGCAACTAAAGCACCTACGCTTGAAAGGACTCCGGCCAAAAACAATCGAGGCTTATTCACGTGCCATCCGACGGATCGGTGATTATTTTGACAATCAGATACACGATCTATCTGAACAGCAACTACTTGACTATTTTTCCAATCTCCTCAATACCCATTCATGGAGCGCAGTAAATTAGACCTCTACGGACTAAAGTTTTTCTACACTCATGTGCTTCATAAGCGTTGGGAGCAAGTTAATCTTATTAAACCACCCAAAACGCAACGTTTGCCCGATATTGTCACCATTAATGAAGCCCACCAACTTTTCCAGGTGACGAGAAAACTCAGTTACCGGGCCTTCTACTTTGTTCTTTACAGTCTTGGTCTCCGCCTGGGTGAAGGACTACGTCTTGAGGTTAGCGATGTCGATTCTCAGCGAATGCGGGTGCATATCCGCGATAGCAAAGGCAATAAAGACCGTTTCGTACCCCTGCCAAAGGTAACCCTGAATCTCTTACGCCGTTTTTGGCTTGTTCATCGCAATCCTGTCTTTCTATTTCCAGGCCGTCATGGTGGCTTGAAATCAGCCCACCTGGCAAAAACACCTCTGAATAGAAATGGCGTTCAGGCCACTCTGCGTAAGGTAGCCCGGGAGTGTGGAATTAAAAAAAAATTACACCACACAGTCTGCGACACAGCTACGCAACCCATCTGATTGAGGCGGGTGTTGATCTGCTTGAAGTACAAAAAATCCTCGGCCACCACAGTATTTTAACCACTGCCAAATATACCCACCTGACCTCTCATACAAATCGTAATGCCTTGCAATTAATTAATGATTTGATGAATGGTTTTTCCATAGAATGGGGGAATGTTATATGATATCTCTCTCCTCTATAATTGAGACCTTCATTGCTGACTTTATCACTCTTTATCATGGTTCGATCCTGCCAAGTCAATTCAAAGCCCTGGCAGCCATGAAGGATTGTCGCACTACGCAAAGCCGCGTCATGCTGGTCCAATGTAATGACTGTGAAAAACAGGTTTTTGTACCGCACTCCTGCCTTAACCTGTATTGTCCTCATTGTCATAGTCATGAGTGTCATCAATGGTTGGAGCGTCTTTTGAAAAAAGAAGTGCCTGCTGACTATTTTATGCTCACCTTTACTATACCCAAAGAGCTTCGATCATTAGCATGGCAGCATCAACGCTTGCTTTACTCGATAATGATACAGTGTTGTTGGGAAACCGTAAAAACCTTTGTCCAAAATGACAGCGTATTACAAGGAAACGCTGGAGCCATCACTGTTTTGCACACCCACTCTCGCTCTCTCGATTACCACCCGCATATCCATCTGGTAATGCCAGCCGGGGCCATCAATCAGAAGAAAAAGCTTTGGAGCTTCAAAAAAAGCGAAGGAAAGACGCGGTACCTTTTCAATCACAAAGCGCTGGCTAAAGTGTTTCGAGCAAAAATGCTCGATGCCGTGAACAAAGCGGCTCTTACGCTTCCAGTTAATTATCCCAAAACATGGGTCGTCGATTGCAAATTTGTCGGCAACGGTGAAAAGGCACTGGTCTATCTTGGTCGTTATCTCTACAAAGGGGTCATTCAAGAGAAAGATATTATTACGTGCAAAGATGGTCAGGTGACCTTTCGTTACCAGGATAGTAAGAGCAAAAAAATGCTCACAAGAACACTTCCCGGCCCGCAGTTTCTCAGGTTGATTCTCCAGCATGTTCTACCCAAAGGTTTCAGGCGAACACGGAACTTTGGTTTCCTCCACCCTAATAGCAAACGCTTGATTGCATTGCTTCAGTACCTTACCGGTATCAACCCGAATAAGTCGTCAGCCTGGTTCAGAGAGCGTCCAAAGCTTACGTGCAAATGCTGTGGAGGAATAATGAAGATCATAAAAACGATGATACCTCCATCACACAAATCCAGGTCTTTCCCCTACAAGTTAACAAAAGAGGAGGCTGTTCTGGTTATGTAATCGAATCCGCTATGCATCTAAGATTTGCAAAAACGGCATTATCGGGTCGAGATGGCCCCCGTTTGCCCAAATTTGAGGTAAAATGGCCGAAAAACCATGTTCTGTAGCTCCTAAAGCATGACGACAGCAATTGAAAAATCCACTTCTTTGGCTTCATAGCTTCTGCGGTAAAAAAGAGAAGCAATCTTCATAAGATATTTTCTTATACAATGTTTAGCACCCAAACAACGGGCTTGTCCAACAAACGGTTCAGATTGTGGTTCGTCCCTCACACAATCTAACCTTATTCGTTATGTGAAGAATTGTATATAAATGCCTAATACTCTTATGCTCCTCCCTCTTTGACCCATCTTGTTAAAGGTTTCTTTGCGCTTTTACACAATCTCTAAGATACAAGTTAATTAATGATTGATATGAAATATCATTTTCCTCTCCAATGCCTTTAAAATAATCAATGATTTCTGCGTCTAATCTAATAGTGATTTGCTTTTTAAGTCTTTTAGCATAAGGATTCTTTTTTAATTTTAATTTCGACAAATCATATTCTTTTTTCATCTTACCCACCTCCTATTAAAATCTTTTAACTCTTTCTTCGTTAATTTCCTTGCTGATATAATTCTAATTGTATTGCCGTTATTTTTTTCACAAAAGCAAACTAAAATAAGACGGCCAAATGAACTGAAGCCAATAATAATAAATCGCTCTTCATTTATTGAATGGTCAGGATTATAAGCAATAGCTGCATTCTCATCTAAAAATACAGTTTTTGCTTCTTCAAATGATACCTTGTGCTTTTTGATGTTAGATATATTTTTTTTAGGGTTCCATTCAAAATCTAATTTACTCATGAAATAAACTGTATCAGAAATACAATATAATTACAATGTAGTTTATTGTAACTGAAGAACTAAATTGAATATATTTACCTATTTGGAATAATAACTACAAATAAAACTGCATAAATAGATTTGACTATCAGATAGCATTTTAATGTGCTCCCATTGTTTAGTAATTGTAAATTAAGTGATAATACAACTCACTAAAATATTACTGGTGATGCTTAGCTTCAGGAGTACCGTATGGATCAGAAGTATTTTCAGGTAATATCTTGTGCTCTGTATTTTTTAAAATCTGTAGAGCTTCGGATACGGTTTTCATGTACCTATCCCATTGATCCGAAGGCGTTTGGTTTTTATAGCCCATAAGAGGTGTCCCACGTTTTGGTGGCAATGATTCTTCTATTAAGCTAATTGTATTTTGATAGGCCTCTGAAACGAGATTTACAGATATTTGTGCTCCTTTAACAGGCCTGATCTTTACTTTGGTTGTACGCTTTCTTTCATCATCGCTCCCATAAAGGGGATTTTGGGGCCAATCAACGCCACTTTTCCAGATGCACTGAGACTCATAGTCGCCCGTCATGGTAATTTGACCATCCCCAGGAGAAAGAATATAAGGTTTAGTTGCAATTATATCACCCTTTTTAACCCAGCCACCATCATGTTTTATAGTATTGTTACCAGGGTCTTTAGTCGATGGTGCCATTTGTCACAATATCTTCTCCAAAACGGAATCCATCTGTGGGATACAGATTACATAGTCTTCTAGATCCTTTTCTACAAGCCCTTCATACCATAGGGGTTCCGGTGGAGGTGGAGGCTGAACATCAGGATGTTCCCCTTCTACTGCTAACATGAAGCTCTTTACACCTCTAATGTTTTGGAAAATTCTGGTTTTTCCCGGTACGCTAACTTCGACATCCCCAAGACTAACCAACCCTTTAATAAATTTTTTATTTTTTAGATTGGCAGAGGCTCCATAAAGGCTCAAGGTATCTTTCGCTGCCCAGTTGAACAGATCAAGAACTCTTCGGTGCGTATATAATTTCCTGTCTTGCGTAATTTCGTAATATATGAATGGGTTGCCTACAATGCCAAAGGTATTGCTGATATAAGGACGTGTTTTATATGACATTTCTTTATCTCCTCACAGTAACACATAACGCTGAGGTGAGGTGCGCCGTATGGCGTATAAAATAATGAAAAAAAACAAGTTAAGTCGCTTCACGACAAAAATTTCATGCTACTAAATTAATTTTATTTATTCTATACTTCTAGCTTATGGAATATGTTAGTGGCATAAAGATAAGAGACATTTTCTTACACAATGGTAATTGGTGGAAATTTTTCCTTAAAAACCATCGCTTAATCAGGGTAAGTATTATAACCAATGTCCTAAAACTTCTCGTATGCAGAACACGCTTTTTAGGATATCATCTTATTGTATGTCCTAAGTGTTTCTACAAAAAGAAAATCCCTCACTCCTGCCTCGTCCGTACCGGCACGGGCGGGTAAATCAAAATTTTGTTCTTCTTGTGGTAAAAAAGCCACAGACGTCTGGATTAAAACACAATTTGATACTCTTCCCAGAACTAAATGGCAACACATTACTTTCACTATAGATGAACGCCTCTGGCCATTTTTCTGGTATAACCGATACCTTATCAATAAGATACCTGCCATTGCCGCTGATATTATAAAAACACTTTCAGCCGAAAAAAATTTCCTTCCAGGCATCTTTATTGCCATCCATACTTTCGGAAGAAATTTAAAACGAAACCCGCACATTCATCTCTCCACTACTGTGGGCGGACTTAGGATTTCTAATAATCATAAATCATGGGTTAAATCTGCTTTTTTTCACCATGCTGTTCTCAAAGCAAAATGGAAACATGCAATTATTTCTCTCTTACTTAATGAATTCAAGCAAGACAACCTGCAATTACCAAACAATCTAAAACATATCAAATCAATACAGTCTTTTTACTCATGGCTCCAAATCTCTTACAACAAAACATGGGTTGTACATCTTCAAAAGCCATCATCCAACATGAAACAAAATGTTGAATATCTCGGTAAATACCTCAAACGGCCTCCTATCGGTGAAACAAGAATAAAAAACTATGATGAAAAACTCGTCACTTATCAATTTCTAGATCATTACACCAACACGACTCAACACCTGAAACTACCCGTACACGACTTTATTGCCAGGCTAATATCTCATGTCCCAGATAAACATTTCAGAAATATTCGTTACTATGGTTTCCTCTACAACAGGACATCATCAACGCTTCTACCTATCGCTTGCAAATTGCTTAATATGACTCGCAGCATCATTTCAAAAGCCGCTATCCGATGGAAAGACATGATCAAAAATACTTTCTTTTTTGACCCAACTTCCTGCCCTTGCTGTAAAACTCAAATGCTGTTCTCTCATTGTACATTTGCCAAATTTAATATCATCTCTAAACATAAGGAGATTGCCCATGGATATTTCCCACTGCTTTAACCGAAAAGGTAATATTTGTCGCTGCACTCATTGTTCTTACGAATACATTATTTCACGAAAAGAGATTATTAAGACCAAAAGGAAACAATCTTTTCACAAATATGATGAATCCGTGTCTCCTTTCCAAGAAGTATGTATGATGTGTTGCAAAGGCCTTATGATTCCTGTTGAATTTACTAATGATAATGGAGCAACTATTCTTTTCCACCAAACTAAACCAAAAGTCTCAATGCCTGATAATGAAACTATCCTTGCACGTATCATTCTCTTTCAAAATGAGGAAATTTAGACTCTCGTTAACAATTATTGAATTTCCTATACGTTTAATTACTTTTACAATGTAATACATGAACAACCTAAAAACCAGTGACACGATAAGTTGAAAAACTTTGATGTGTTTTTAGCACTGGTTTATTGCAGCAAGTTTTTAATCCCGTTAAGCAGCATTTGAACAGAAATCATAATCAGTATCATCCCCATCAAACGCTCCATAGCCATGAGTCCTCTTTGCCTTAATATTTTATACAAAATTGGCGCGAATAATAGTATAACTGCATTTGCTGTCCAAGCAATTAGCAAAGCCAACGACCATTCCATCATTCGTGTGGGATCGCTTCGTACCATCAAAATTAATGTGGCAAGTGTCGATGGTCCCGCGATAAGTGGAATTGCCAACGGGACAATAAACGGTTCCCCTTGCGATTTAGCTCCCATAACACCATTCTCTGGCGGAAAAATCATACGGATAGCAATAATGAATAAAACAATACCGCCGGCAATGCTAACCGATTCTTGTTGTAAATGTAAAAAATCTAAAAAAACTTGACCAAAAAACAGAAAGAATGTTAAGATAGCCAAAGCAATAAACACTTCCCTGATTATTATTACCATACGACGTTTTTTGCTGTAATCTTTCAATAAAGTTAAAAAAAGTGGTAAGTTTCCTAATGGATCCATAACAAGAAACAAAACCATTGCCGACGAAAGAACAGTACTTCTTATTTCTATCATTCTATTACCTGTTTTAATATTTTATAATTCGGTTCAAATTGCAATATTAAATACTCTTATTCAAGATGACATTTGAATTTCCAAAATATAAACCTAAAATAATATGCTTGCTTCTATCAGAGAAGAATACATACTCTATAAAAACTTTAAAAACATATTTTTTGGAAAATCTCAAGTTTTACTCTATCAGCTTAAAAGGCATTTCTGGAAGTTTTATAACGCATAGCTA
>NZ_BAOS01000012.1 GCF_002443295.1 Candidatus Scalindua japonica
GGGGCCTCGCTAGACTAGAGCTTAGACGAAAGGGGTACAGTCAACAGCCATAGGCCTTCGGCATATACCAAAGTGTCTGAATTTACGTTAGTAACTATAATTCATTAAAAATTTATGTGTGTTCCGCATGATTATTGCTTCTGTAGGCATACCAGTACTGTCTATCTTTTTGAGATCTAAAATCTATATACTTCTAAGCTGCTACTTTTTGTAACTCACGCTTTCTATTCTGTTTTTTTACCTCTAATATTCTACAGAAATTGTATGCGATAACTTTCTCTAATAACTCTGCCCTAACATTCTCTATGCCTCGGCGCATCACAACACCAAATTCAAAATTATGTTTTATCGTAAACATCATGGATTCGACTGCCGAACGATTATTTCGGGATTCTTTGTACTCCTCACTCTCCCACTCCTCTTCTGTTATCATGTTTTTACCCTTGGAACCACTTATACTAAATATTTCGACTCCTGCTGATAGCCATTTTGTTCGTATCTTTGCATTCGCATATCCATCATCCGTACTAACTTTTTGAGGTATTACTTCTGTCCGCATTATATGATCTTCAATCGTTCCATTCAATTCACCTGAGTCTGCCGCATTTCCCTTTGGAACTACCAAGGTTGATACAAATCCGTTTTTACTACGCCCTAATTGTGGCTTATATCCTATTTTAGGCTCACGACCCCCCTTCTTTATAAATGCTGCGTCTCCATCTGAGAGACTTAACACTTTATCTGATGATTTTATCTTCTCTTCCTTAAATACTCTCTTAGGGACAATAATCCATTACCTTTTCTAAATTATTGAGATCCTCTGTTATTAATTCTATTACTCGAATTAGTCGTACCTTTTGTGTAGGTTTTATATCGACTTCTGCCGCAGCTTTCTCTATCCTTTGTAGCTCTTTGCGTAATAGTTTATTTGCTCTTTTTGCGTGCTTTAACAATCTCTTATAGGCCTTATTGCGCTTCGTTTTGGCATTCTTCTTGCCCACATTTAAATCTATGCTTTTACATAAACCGGTCATCTCTTTTAATTTCCATTCGACTTCTGTGCTCTTTCTCGTTTCTATTGTGAATATATTTATCGTTTGAATTCTTTTATAGGCCCGTCCTACCAACCTTGTTAATACCTTTGAATCCGTTGGCCATGATGTATTCCCTTTTACGCTTGTACTATCTATCGTCAACTCTTTAAAGTCGTCTAACTCTTCTCTTAATACCATTCGGATTTGTGCACCAAATATCGCCTGCATTGTTTCACTACTTACTATGTTTACTAGTTCCAGTATCGTGCTAAAGCCAGGCATCTTTACTCCTTTGCCCTCTATTAGCAATCTCAATGTTATTGATTCGCTTATAAACACTTTTGCCTGTTGAGATTTTATACTACCTACATACCCTCTTACCATAGTAAACATAAACACTAAATAGGCAGACATCCGAGGGCGGCCTGTTTTTAACTCTAACTCCTCTGCAACTATCTCATCCTGGTTTACAACCCAGGGAAATGTTTTTGTATGTCGGTTATTCCATTCCTGATCTTTCAGGCGGCTTTTCTTCTCTTGTTTTGCATGTTGGTTTAAATCGCTATTCACCATTTCTAATATTTCGGGTTCCCGTTCTATTAGTTCCTCGCACACGCTTAAGTAATCTCTGAATCCTGTTTCTGCTACTGGTAAGAATATGCCGTTTAGCAGTGAAATTGGCTGAATGTTTTGCATTTAAAATTCTCCTTATTATGTTGATTTGTTACATACTAAGGAATCATTATACCTCTTTGTAAATTGTTGATCTATTATCCTCTCCTGATTTTTTCACATTTTTTTGCAATTTCTCTAATTTTTCATTGTAGTTACTATCGAAGCCTGAAAAATTTTGTTTATTTGCTTTTTCACTATTTTGCGTATACAGCTATTCCC